>NZ_WEZF01000027.1 GCF_009177065.1 Tautonia marina | reverse complement strand
TCAGCGGACCCTACGAGACATCCTTGATGTCGTCGGGGCCGTTCGGTTTTTTTATAGAGGTCGAGGCTGACCGTCCTGACGGTGAAGCGTTTCCCAACCGGTCCCCCCGCCTCAATCGCGTCGCAGATCGCGGACAGGCCAGCAACCATCTCGGCCGCGAGCGGAGAGAGCCGATTGCCCTCGTTCATGGGATGTCCCCTTGGATTGTCGTGTACTGATTCACAGGGGGCGGGTCCGCAGGGTCCGGTGCTCATGCAACGCCTGATCAATCACGGTGTCGAGGCGTTCGGCCCGTTCATCCCGTTTGATCTTTTCATCCCAGAGCCGATCGGCATAGGACGCAACCCATTCGCGGACTCGGGCCACGTCCTCGTCAGAGAGCCGGGCGATCGCGACCTTGATTTCTTCGACAGAACTCAACGGCATCAGTTCCTCATGTGCTTGAGAAACAGACGCGACCGAGGAAGCATCGAACGCTCTGGAAGGTCTGGACAATGCAAGGGCTGGACCCTCCGGGAGCGTTCAAGATGTGTGCGACGCGGGTCACCGCGCGGCCACCGTGTTTTCGAGGGTGCCGAGGCCCTCAATGGTGATCCGGACCACGTCCCCAGGGTGAAGGGTGAACTCGTCCGGCGGGACGATGCCGGTGCCGGTCAGCAGGACGACGCCGTCGGGGAACGACTGGTCGAGACCGAGCCAGTGGATCAGGTCGTCGAACGAGCGGGCAAGCTGAGAGGTCGAGGTAGTCCCGGAAAAGACGGAGGAGCCGTTGCGGTGGATGTCGAGGGTAATCGAGAGATCGGAGGGGTTGGAGAGGCTGGAAAACAGGGTGACGGTGGGGCCGAGTGAGCAAGACCCGGCGTAAACCTTGGCCTGGGGAAGATAGAGCGGGTTGCGGCCTTCGATGTCGCGGGCGGAAACGTCGTTGCCGATCGAGAGGCCGACGAGGCGGAGGGTGTCGTCAAGCACGAGGGCCAGCTCGGGCTCGGGGACGCTCCATTTCGTGTCGGAGCGGACGCGGATCGGGGCCTGGTGGCCGACGGCGCGGTCGGCGGTGGCCTTGAAGAACAGTTCGGGGCGGTCGGCCGAGTAGACGAGGTCGTAGAACGAGCCCCCCTGCTCCGATTCCTCCTCGCGGGCAACCTTCGAGCGAATATAAGTGACGCCGGCGGCCCAGATCTCGTGGTCGTCGATCGGGGGAAGGAGGCGGACGGAGGCGATCGGCAGGGCCTCGGATTCCGGGGAGAGGCGGCGGTCGACCTCAGCGGCGGGGTCAGCGGCGTGCAGGACGGTGGCGATCCGTTGGGAACCGCGGAGAGGGCGGACGGAATCGCCGGAAATCAGGCCGACGGCGGGGTGTTCGGAGTCAGGTCCGAGAAATTTCACAAGCTGCATGGTCGAAATGACCCTTTCGTGTTAGAACCCTCGTTCGGTCGACCGGCCAAGCCGGTGGTTCGAGGCTTCGGGTGCGCTGGGGAATCGGCGATTCGAAGGCCAAACCACCGGGACGGCTCAAGGATGCAACGGGTCGGCCGACGGGTGCTTCGCGTGAATTCGCACACACAAAGGCCCGGCGACGGATGGAACCGGGAGGCAAGGGATGTCGGATCGAATCGTGGTGGTCGGCCACGCCGCGGTGACCTGTCTGGGGAACGACCTGGACCGGACCTGGCAGGGGCTCGTCGCCGGGAAATCCGGGTTGGCCCGGCACCCGGATCGCCTCGATCCGGGCAGTTACTTGCAAGACATTGCAGGGCTGGTCGAGGGCGTCGGGCCGGGTTCGGCGGAGGAAGACCCGGCGATCACCCGGCTCGGCTCTCGGTTCGTCCACTTCGGCGTGAGGGCTGCCCGCCAGGCCTGGCTCGAATCGGGGTTGGAGGCGAAGCTCGACGCCGACTTGCCGAGGAGCCGCGTGGCGGTGGTCGTCGGCTCGGGGCTCGGCGGGATGGACCTCTACCACGCCGAGAGCAAGCGAGCGGCCTCCCGGAAGTCGCTGGCCACCGGGCCTTATCTTCTCCCGGGCCTGATCGCCAATCAAGCGGCCGGTCAGGTGGCCCAGCAACTCGGACTGCACGGGCCGAGCCTCTGCCCGGCCAATGCCTGCGCCAGCGGAGGGCACGCGATCGTCTTCGGGGCGATGCTCTTGCGCTCAGGAGAGGCAGACGTGGCCGTCGTCGGCGCGACCGAAAGCGCCTTCACGCCGGAGATCGTCAACGGGTTCGTGACGATGAAGGCCCTGATGGGTCGCAAGCCGAACGACCGGAGCAACGATGATCCGTCTCAGGCCAGCCGCCCGTTTAGCGGCGATCGGGCCGGGTTCCTGATGGCCGAGGGGGCGGGAATCCTCGTCCTGGCGACCGAATCGGCCGTGCAGCGATTGGGGCTGACGCCGCTGGCGACCTTGCTGGGGTGGGCGACCAATTCCGACGGCTTCCACGTCGCGCAGCCGCAACCGGACCGGGTTCGGCAGTGCCTGGAAGCGGCAATCGCTCATGCCGGGGTGCACCCGGACCAGATTGATTATTACAACGCCCACGGCACGAGCACGACGATCAACGATCGGGTCGAGACCGAGGCCGTGCGGCGGATCTTCGGCGATCGGGCCGCGAAACTTCCGGTCAGTTCGATCAAGGGGGCGATCGGCCACGCCCTCGGAGCCGCCCCGGCGATCGAGGCGGCGGTCTGCGTGCGAGCCCTGCGCGAGCAAGCGGTGCCACCGACGGTGAACTATCGCCCCGACCCGGAACTGGACCTCGATTACGTGCCGAACGAAGGTCGGGAGGTGCGGCTCGACCGCATCCTGTCGGCCTCGTTCGGATTCGGTGGAACGAATAACGCCCTGGTCTTCGGGAGAGGAACCGATGCCTGATTCTCAACTGTTCGACACGGTCTGCGGCCTGATTCGATCGGTCGTGAAGCTTGACGAGGCGGTCACGATCACGCCCGAGTCGTCGCTGGTCGAGGATCTCGGGGTCGATTCGCTCGACCTGGTCAGCGTCTTCCTGGAGGTGCAAGACGCCTACGGGGTGGCGATCGACGAGGACGACCTGGCGGGGCTCGTCACGGTGGGCGACCTGGTCGACTACGTCTTCGATCGTCAGGCGTCTCAGGCAGCCTGATTGGGAACGCGGGGGTGATCCTCGGAACGACAGGCCCGGCCTTGCCGGTCTGCCTGCCCTTCCGAAACGCACTCCGGCAGAGGCAATCCATCGGCCGGTCCAATCCGTCGAAGCTCAGGGGGTCAATCACGCATGGGGCGTCGAGGGGTCAATACACGCAAAGGGCTCTTGCGGGCAACCTTGCCGGTCTTGCGGTGGCTGCCGCCTCGGACGGCGCTCCGGACGCTGGATGCGATCGGCCGTCAAGAATACCGGCTGGTGCCGGCGACCCGCAAGCGGTTCGACGAGGCGATCCGGACCCACGCAGCGATTCTCGGAGAGGACTGGGACCCGGCTCGGATCGGCCCGGCGCTCGCGGCCAATCAGGTTCGGTCGAGCGTGCGCGACATGCTGCTCGACGACCGGACCGATGCTCAGATCAACGACCTGCTCCGGGTCGAAGGACGCGAGCAACTCGACGAGGCGGTGGGTCAGAAACGCGGCGTGCTTCTGCTCGGCAATCATTTCGGCGCGCACATGCTGATGGCGTACTGGATCATCTGGCAGGGGTATCCCTGGCGGATGTTCAGCGAACGGCCGAGGTCGATCTCGAAGCTGATGGCCGCGCAGTTCGCCACCGAGGGACCGATCGGGCAGTCGCGGCTGTTCGTCTCTCGAAAGACGAATCCGGCCGAAGCGGCCGGGGCGATCTTGCGGGCGGCCCGGGTGCTCCGCGAGCAGATCGTGCTGTCGATCGCCTCGGACGTGCGCTGGCCGACCCCGCCGAACGCCCCGGCGCGGTTTCTGGGACGCTCGTACAGGTTCTCCTCAACCTGGGTCACGCTGGCGGCGCTGTCGGGGGCTCCGGTCGTGCCGGCGTACTGCCTGATCAAGCCCGACGGGACGTATTCCGTCGAGTTCGAGCCAGCGTTCACCGTGCCTCGGGAGGCCGCCCGAGACGAAACGCTCGCCGCGCACTGGGTCCAGCACGGCTTGACGCTGATCGAGGAGCGCGTGCGGCGCGATCCGGCAAACAGCATCGACTACTTCTTCTGGGAGGACGACGAGGCCCGCCCCCGGCCTTCGGGACCGCCGATGGCCGCGGCCGGGTGAACCCTCCCCGAGATGATCCCGAATGCGTCGGGCCCGAACCTCTGGGCGATGCCCGGGTGTCGGAGGGGTCGAGCCCCTGTGCCCCCGACCGGAGGGCGGGTTGACCGATCCATGAAACTCGTTAGATTTGATGGAGACGAACCCGTGCCCGGCGTTGTCCTTTCACCCCCGCGGTTGACATGAATCCGTCGTCGTCCTTGAGTCGATTGGCCCGAGATCGAGGGGGGTCGCCGATCAGCGACCTGATGAAGTGCGCGCTGGATAATCCGGGCCTCATTTCGCTCGCCGCCGGATTCGTCGATCCCGCATCCTTGCCGGTTGATCCGACCCGGAGGGCCGTTGATGCCCTGCTCGGCGACCCGGCCCGGGGGCGCAAGGCGTTACAGTACGGGACGACCATCGGCGATCGGTCGCTCCGGGAACGGCTCGTCCGTCGTCTGGAGCAGGAAGAAGACGCCCTGCCGGGGCAGTTCGACCACGTCATCGACCGGACGGTCATGACCAACGGCTCGCAGCAACTGCTCTACCTCGTGGCCGAGGCCCTGCTCGACCCGGGAGACATCGTGCTGGTCGAGTCGCCGACCTACTTCGTCTTCATGGGATTGATCGAGGCCCGAGGGGCCCGGGTCATCGGGATCGAAACGGATGACGGCGGGTTGAGCTTTCCCGCCCTGGAGGAAACGCTCCAGCGACTCGCCGAGGCCGACGACCTGCCCCGGGTGAAGCTGATCTACACCGTCACCGAGCACGGCAACCCGACCGGCCTGAGCCTGGCCGGCGATCGGCGGGCGCCCTTGGTCGAGCTGGCGAACCGCTGGTCGAAGTCGCATCAAATCTATGTGCTCGAAGACGCCGCCTACCGCGGCCTGAGCTTCACCGGCCGAGAGCCGTCGAGCGTCTGGAGGCACGACGAGGACGGCCGCTGCGTAATCCTCGCCCGAACGTTCAGCAAGAGCTTTAGCCCGGGGTTGAAGACGGGCTTCGGCATCCTGCCCGAGTCGCTCCTCGAATCGGTCCTGAACCTGAAGGGGGACCACGACTTCGGCTCGAACAACTTCGCCCAGAACGTGCTCGATCAGGTCCTCGGCGACGGCAGTTACGACGCCCAGGTGGCCTGGCTCCGCGAGGTCTACCGGTCGAAGTGCGAGGTCCTGCTCAAGGCGCTGGAGGAGCACCTCGGCGGGGTTGAAGGGGTGTCGTGGACGACGCCGAAGGGGGGCCTTTACATCTGGCTGACGGTGCCGGAGTGGCTCGACACGGGCAAGGATGGACCGTTGTTCTCGAAGGCGCTGGAACATGAGGTGCTGTACGTTCCGGGATCGTATGCGTTCCCGGAAGAACCGGGACCGGTGCCGACGAACCATGCCCGGCTCTGCTTCGGCGTGCCGGACGAAGAACAGTTACGCGAAGGTGCGCGTCGCCTGGCCGGAGCCCTGGCGGCGTGCGGCGAACGGGTCGCGTGAGGCGATCGGTCCGGGGCCAGGACGCCCCGGAAGTACCGCGGGGGACCCGAAGTGAACGGATTGCTTCGCCGCTACGCGATCGGCATTCTGCCCCGATACGTCATGGGGCAGGTGGCCAAGTCCTTCTCGCTGGCCCTGTTGATGCTCACGAGCATCTTCGTGCTGGTGGTGGTCGTGGGCAAGGCGGCCGAGACGGGCCTCGGCCCTCGTGAAATCGCCATGATGCTGCCGCTGGCCGTGCCGAGTACCTTGCCGTACACGGCCCCCGTGGCCTTGCTGTTCGCAGTGTCGGTGGTTTACGGGCGGATCGCGTCGGAAAACGAGGTGCTGGCAATCAAGGCATCGGGCCAGGGGGCGATGACGGTCATGCTGCCGTCGTTCCTCTTCGGCACGATCATGAGCGTCGGCCTGATCTTCATGAGCAACGACCTGATCCCCTCGGCCACCCATCAGGCGAAGAAAGCCCTGATGAGCAACATCGAGGAGATGTTTTATCGGATCCTCAAGAAGGAGCGGTCGTTCGACAACAAGGGCTGGCCGTTCAAGATCGAGGTCCGCGACGTCGAAGACAAGGTCCTGATCGGTGCCCGGTTCTCGCACCGCAACCGCGACCCGAACGCCGAATCCCCCTTCGACATGCACATCTTTGCCGAACGGGCCTCGATCCAGTTCGACAAGGAGGGGGAGAAGGTCGTCGTCGTTCTGGAAGACGCGGCGATGAACGGCAGCGCCCGCAACCGCGACTTCATGCTCATCGACAGGGAACGGCTCGAGCTGCCGATGGCCAACCGCGGCGACCAGTTCGTCGGCACCGTGCAGGAGCTGACGACCGGCCAGATCATCGAGGAGCAGGCCGAGTGCCTCAGCCGGTCGGTCGAGGAGCGGAACCGGCAGTCGATCGCCGCGTCCCTCTGGATCGCCTCGGGGCGGCCGAGGCTGGTCAACTGGCCGGCGATCCGGGCCACCTACAACGACGCGCTCTACTGGGATCAACGGTACGACAAGCTCGAAACCGAGAAGCACATGCGGGTGGCCCTGGCCTTCAGCCCCTTGTTCTTCGTCTTGATCGGCGTGCCGGTGGGCATCTGGCGGGCCAGGGGAGACTTCCTCAGCGCCTTCATGGTCTGCTTCATGCCGATCATTCTCATCTACTATCCGCTGACCCTCGTTGGCGTGAACCTGGGCAAAGAGGGGATGCTCAATCCGTTGCTCGCCCTCTGGGCGGGGAACCTCGTATTGGCGATCCTCTGCGGCATGGTCTTGCGGCCGGTGCTGCGGCATTGATTGGGTCGGTCGAGGCATCGCAGCGCGGCGCGGCGATGATGGACGCTCGAAAGGGCAAGGATGCTCGATCGGTCGGACCTTTGAGGTCCACGGAGGGACCGGATGCTGCGGATCCTGGACAGGCAGCGCTACTGGGCGTTCGTGAAGGCCTACATCATCTGCTTCGTCTCGCTCGTGGGCCTGATCGTTGTGATCGACGCCTTCGCGAACCTTGACGAGTTCGCCAAGGTCGCCAGCGGCCTCGGTCTGTTCCAGAAGATGGGCCGCTTCTACCTCGTCCGCACGAGCCTGTTCTTCGATCGGCTCAGCGGGGTGATCGCCATGATGGCCGCCGTCTTCACGGCCACCTGGATGCAGCGCAACAACGAGCTGCTGGCCATGCTCGCCGCCGGAATCGGCACGAAACGCGTGATCCGGCCGATTCTCGTCTCGGCCTGCCTGGTCAACGCCCTGGCGGTCGTCAACCAGGAATGGATCATGCCCGAGGTCGCCGACGAGCTGCAACAGCCCCCCGACCACTTCGATGGCCGAAAAATGGTGCAATTCCACAGCCGGGAAGACCGCAACGGCGTTTCCGTCGGCGCGAGCGGCCAGGGCGATCCGGTCTCTCAGACCGTGACCAAGTTCCACGCCTTCATGCCAATGCCCGTCATCGGATCATTCGGCAGTGTGGATGCGGCCGAGGCGACCTACATTCCCGAAGACCACCCGACCGCCCCCCAGACCGGCGGCTGGCTGCTGCGACGGGCTCGGGTCAGCCCTCCCGAGGCGCCGATTGACCCGGACTATCTCGTCGAGTTGGACGCCAGCAAAGACCTCGACGGGTTCCCGCCGTCGCTCGATGGCATGGAGGACCTGGGAGGGCGAACGCTGTTCCTGAAGTCTCGGGTGACGTTCCAGGCCATCACGAGAGACCATCGCCAGTGGTTCCGCTACGCCTCAACCCCCGAGCTGATCACCGCGCTGTCCGACCCGGTGAACGACCCGGAAAAGACCGAGATTGCCGTCTACTTGCACATGCGAATGCTTCGGCCGTTGATGGGCATGGCCTTGCTGTTCCTGTCCTTGCCCTTGATCCTCGGGGGCGAGGGGCGGAACACGTTCATCAACCTCGGCTTCTCGCTCGGCGCGTCGGCGGCCTATTACGCAACGATCAACGTCGCGCAGTATCTCGGCAGCAACGGCGTCCTGACGCCAATGATCGCGGCCTGGGGCCCGCTCATCGCCTTCGGCACGATCGCCGCGTCGCGTTGGGATCTGATCAAGTCGTGATCGCGCCCGGAGTTCGCGCCCCGGAAGGAACCTCAATCCGGGTGATCCCCTTCGATCAGGCGGCTCCTCGGAGCTTCGATACGTCTCGGAGACGAGCCGTTCCAGAACCTCCGGACCTCATGACGGAATCGCCCGAGCGGGATTGGCCGTCAGGCCGGCAATGGTCGGCGGGGGGACAGGGGAACGATGCTCGCACATCAAGGAGACTTCGGAGCTTCATCACAATCAGTTCCTCATCGTCGTGGCGGGCCGGAGTCGATCGGTTCTCAGCGCGTGGCAGGCCGGCGTGATTCCTCAACAGAGACTGGCCATCAGGAGCTTCATGGCGATCCCAGGCCGAAATCGAAGATCGCTCCCCCGGTTTTTTCCGGATTCCCCCGCCGAACACCCCCCGGCGAGCGGCTCGGCGACCGGACCGAGGCCGCCGACCGGGCGGCGGCCAGCTGCTCGAAGACCTTCAACGCTCCATTGAGGTCGTCGTCCGAGAAGGAAGCCATGACGGTAGCCCGGATCCTGGGCCTGTCCATCGGGACCGCCGGATAAAAGACCGGCACCACGAATAGCCCTCGCGCCCGACAGAATCCGACCGCCTCCAGGGTCTCCTCCTCGGATCGGAAAAGAATCGGCACGATCGCCGAATCGGTCGGAGGAACCTCGAAGCCCAGATCGCGCAATCCCGACACGAAGCGATCGCGCAGTTCCCGCAGGCGGCCTGCGAGATAGGGCTCGTCCCGGATGATCTCAAGACACTTGCGGGCGGCCCCGACCTGGGCGGCCGGCAGGGCCGCAGAGAAGATGAAGCCCCTGGCGTGGAATTTCAGGTAGTCGATGATCTCCTGCCGGGCCGCGATGAAGCCGCCACAACTGGCAATGGCCTTCGACAGGGTGCCCATCTTGATGTCGATCGCGTCGGCGGGGAGGTTGAAGTGCTCCTGGATCCCCCTGCCCGTCTCCCCCATCACCCCAAGGCTGTGGGCCTCGTCCACCATCAGCAACGCGCCGTGCCGGTGGCAGAGCTCGGCGATTTCGGGCAGCGGAGCGACGTCGCCGTCCATCGAGTAGACTGCATCGACAACGACGAGGATCTTCTTGCCTGCGTGTTGCTTGAGAAGGATCTCAAGTTCACGTGTGTCGTTGTGCGGGAAGGTGAGGAACGTTGCCTCGGAAAACTTGCACCCGTCCGCGATGCTGGCGTGGTTGTACTCGTCGCCGATGACGACGTCCCCCTCACCCACCAGGGCGGCCACGGTGGCCAGATTGGAGATGAAACCGCTGCTGAAGACGATCGCGTCGTCGGTCGCGAAGAACGCCGCGATCTCCCGCTCCAGCTCGCAATGCGTATGGAATGTCCCGGCAAGAAGCCGGACGCCGTGGGCCCCGGTCCCGTGGGATTCGATGGACTTCCGGGCGGCTTCGTTGACCTCGTCTCGGTTGATCAACCCCAGGTAGCTGTACGACGCCATCATCAGCATCTTCAGGCCGCCGACCCAGACGTGGCTCCCTTCCTGGTGTTCGATCTCGGTCGCGAAGTAATCGTGGCCTGCGTCTTCGAACTGCTGGAAGCGATGAAGGGCGTCCTGGAGTGAGTGGACGAAGCCCGACTTCGTTGACGAAGGCTCACCATGACGCCCGGCGTTCGAGGGGAGTCGACGAGCCAGTTGGGCCGCCAGATTCTCGATCGTCCGTTCCAGGTAAAGCATCTCCCCATCGACGGCCAGGCTGAGTTTCTTCTCAAGACGTAGCCCGAGGTCTGCTGCGGCCATCGAGTCGACCCCCAACGACGTGAAGGTGGTCTTGCCGTTGAGGGCAGGTAGCGACTGCCCTTCCTGGCCTGCCCACTCGCGCAGCGTCTCGCAAATCAGAGAAGTCATCACCTCGTGTTCCGCGGGATGCATCTCGACGACATCCGGTCTGCGGACAGCCGACTCCAGGACGACGTCAAGCGCTCCGTCGGAGAGCATCCTCCTGGTCAGTCTTCGCTGGAGCTTCCCGCTCGAGGTCCGTGGGAACGTCGCGGGACGTACGAAGATGAGTCGGGCCAATGCGACCTCGAATTGATCGAGGACTTCTCTCCGCAGGTCATCAATTGCGCGTTCGAGCCAAACACGTTCCGCGTGCCCCTCGGCGTTCGACCTGGCCCATCGGGCCATGTCCCGCGTGCCTTCGGCCACGACGATCAGCCGTTCCTCGCCGTCATGTTCGACCGAGAAGGCGGCGCAGGAGTTCGGCCCGAGGAAGTCGATGTGGTACTCGACCAGCTGCTCGATGTCCTGGGGATAGAGGTTGCGGCCACGGACGACGATGAGGTCTTTCAGGCGACCGGTCACGTACAGCTCGCCGTTCCTCAGGAACCCGCAGTCGCCTGTGCGAAACCAGTGTCGATCATCACCGTATGCGTTGGCGTGGAATGCTTCCCGGGTTTCCTCGGGACGATTCCAATAACCCCTCGCGACACTCGCCCCCCGTAGCCAGATTTCCCCGACCTCGTCCGGTCGGCACGCGGTCAACGTCTTCGGGTCGACGAGGAGCACTTCGAGGTCCGGCCCGATCTGCCCGCAACTGACGACCCGTTGGCCGCTCGACGACTCGGTGATCCGGTTGTTCTCCAGATCCATCGGACAGGCCGTCACGACCTTCGTGGCGGCCAGGGGAGGCCCGCCGGAAACGAACAGGGTCGCCTCCGCCATCCCGTAGCAGGGAAAGAACGCATCCCTGCGAAATCCGCACGATTCGAACGCTCTTGCAAACCGCGTCAAGGTTTCCGCCCGGACCGGCTCGGCTCCGTTGAATGCCACCCAGGAACTCAGGTCTAGCTCGGCTTTCTGCTGATCGCTCACCTTTCGCACGCACAGGTCATAGGCGAAATTGGGCGCGCCGCTGAGCACTCCTCGGAAGTCCGAGATGGCCTTCAACCACGTGAACGGCTCTCGGATGAAGGTGCTGGGGTCCATCAGGTAGCATTGAAACCCCACGAATAAGGGCTGCAAGACAGAACCGATCAGACCCATGTCATGGAACATCGGAAGCCAGCTTACCGCCACGTCATTCGTGGTGTGGCGGAAGTTCGTCATGATGCTGACCTGGTTGGCGACGATGTTCCCGTGCGAGACCATCACCCCCCTTGGTGATGCCGTCGAACCGCTCGTGTATTGCACGAATGCAAGCTGATCTGGATGGGGCCGGGGAAGCGGTCCTCCGCCTGAATCATCCAATTCGTCGGTCACGATGACGGATGAGCCCTTCACCGATCTTCCGAGTTCCTCCTCAACCCCCCGCCTCGTCTTAGACGCGCAGAGGAGCAACCTGGGCTCGCAGTCCTCGGCGATGGAGCGAATGCGCCCGGCGTTGCGGTTCTTCCTGGGAGGATAAGCGGGCACGGCGACAATCCCGGCAAAGAGGCATCCCAGGAACGCCTCGATGAACCCCAGCCCCGCCGGAAACATCATCAAGGCACGATCGCCCGGTTCGGCGTGTTGAAGCAAGCCGGCGGCGATCCGCCTTGCTCGCTCGTCGAGCTCCCGAAACGTCAATGTCGATTGCCGGAA
This sequence comes from Tautonia marina, assembly GCF_009177065.1. Lineage (NCBI taxonomy): Bacteria > Pseudomonadati > Planctomycetota > Planctomycetia > Isosphaerales > Isosphaeraceae > Tautonia > Tautonia marina. The sequence goes on along the minus strand of NZ_WEZF01000027.1, from coordinate 88,752 downwards.
CTCGGGAGTGAGAAAGGTGTAGGCATTGCGTCTTCCCTGACTTTTCACATGAGTTTGAAGCGCGTCCAGGATCGTTTCGAACGATTGGTTCGAACTCGGCGGCATGACGGGGTTGCTGACGGCCTTCCCATTTCCTTCCTCGCAACTCGTGATGAATTCCATGTGATTCCCAATCAGAAAGAGATCGTCGAAAGAGGTAAGGAATCGACCACGCATCGGAGAACGAAGACCGGCCGGCGTTCGACTCGACCGGAGCTCTGAAACTTTGCGGGGCCTGGCCTGGTGACTGAGCAATGGTGCTCGAGGTCGGTCTGGTCGTGTGTCTCTTGGGCCAGACGCAACTCGTCGTTTCCCAAGGGGACCGCCCCGACAATCCAGCGCCACCGATGCAAGCTTGAAAGTTCGCCAAACTTACGAGTGTGACCGCGTTCCTCGTTGGTGGAGATTCCGGCTGACGAGACGTTCCTCTCCCGTTCATGGCGATCCTGGGCCGAAATCGAAGGTCGGCCCGAACGATTTCCTCGATGAACTCCCCGCGCGTCCTCGGCGCGACCTCCGGGTGTTGCCTCGGGACGACATCCACGATCGATTCGACGAACCAGTGCTTCGCATCTCGCATTCGTGGCTTGATCGTCGCCTCGCGATCGATCACCATTGATCCGTTGGCGATCGCCCCTTACCAGGCGCGATCCGCTCGGCAACCACTCCTCCTCGACGCCCCTACGGCGGCCCGGGGGAATGATGCCGAACCCGCTGACTTGCCTCGAAGTTCAGAGCAGGGAGACTGATGCCGGCACGAGGTTCCGAAGACGGCTCGCGAATCGCCCGTGACCTGGAGGCATGCCGCTCGTACCTCTTGCAGGTGGCCGAGCGGCACCTGCCCGGCGCGATCCGGTCAAAGGTCGGGGCCAGCGATCTGGTCCAGGAGTCCTTGCTCGACGCCCACCAACGACGCCAAGACTTCGCCGGGACCTCACTCGACGAGCTGCGGGCCTGGCTCTATCGCCTGCTCATGTTCAACCTCGCCGAGAAACGTCGGGCGTTCCTCGGCACGGCCAGGGCCGACGTCCGGCGGGAACTCCCCGACGGTGGCATTCCTTGCAAGACCCTCACCGCCGACGACCCGACGCCGGGAACCACCGCCATTGGCCGCGAGCAGGCCGAGCGGCTGGCCGGCGCGATGGCAAGGCTGAGGGAGCGGGACCGCCTGGTCCTGCTCTGGCGGCATCACGAGGGGCTCGGCTTCGCCGCGATCGGCCAACGGCTCGGCGACCGGACCGAGGCCGCTGCCCGCCAGGCCTACCAGCGAGCCTGCGAACGGCTGGCTGAGCAGCTCGGAGGGGCCGATTCGTCGTGAAAAAACCAAACAACGACGAGCAGACGCCGGAGTCGACCGAAGATGCTCCGGGATTGTCCGGCTTCGACACCTGGGCCGCCTCGTACGCCGAGGCCCTTCGTCGCGGCCAGCCGCCGGGCGATCCTTGCGACGAGCCGGGAATGCCGGTAGACGATCCCCGAGCCGGTCAGATCCAGGAGGTTATCCACCTGCTCCACGCCGCCTTCCCGCCCCGGGAGCCCGATCGGGCGGAGGGCGTCGGGCCGTCGTGGGGAACTCGGATCGGCCGGTTCGAGGTCGAGCAGGAGCTTGGCCGAGGCGGGTTCGGGGTCGTCCTGAAGGCGTTTGACCCGGACATGGGCCGCCATGTCGCCCTGAAGCTGCCGAGGTCTGACGCGCTGGACTCCTCCCGCGTTCGACGGCGGTTCCTCCGGGAGGCCCGGGCCGCCGCCCGGCTCGACCACCCGAACCTCGTGCCGGTCTACGAGGCCGGCGAGATCGACTCGCTCTGTTATATTGCCGCCGCCTTCTGCGAGGGGCCGACGCTCCGCTCGTGGCTCAATCAGCTCGAACAGCCGATGCCCCCCCGACTCGCCTCCTCTCTGATCCGGACGATGGCCGTTGCCATCGCCCACATGCACGCCCGGGGGCTCCTGCACTGCGACCTGAAGCCGGGCAACGTGATGCTCGACCTGCCCGATCGGCCTAATGCCGAGCTGGTGCCCCGGATCACCGACTTCGGCCTGGCCCGTATGCTGGAGGCCAGCCCGGGCGATCAGACCGCCGCCCGCCCCCTGGGCACCCCGCCCTACACCCCCCCCGAGCAGGTCGAGCAGCGCATCGCGGACCTCGGCCCGGCCACTGACGTCTATGCGCTGGGGGCGATCCTCTACGAAATGCTCGTCGGCCGTCCTCCCCACGAGGGGAAAACCGGCTGGGAGGCGATGCAGGCAGTTGTAACCAACCCTCCCGAGCCTCCCCGTCGCTTGAGGCCGACAATCCCCCGCGACCTGGAGGCGATCTGCCTCCGATGCCTGGAGAAGCGGCCCGATGGCCGCTATGCCGACGCCGCCCGGCTGGCCGAGGATCTCGATCGCTTCCTCGACGGCCGACCGACCCTCGCCCGCCCGCTCGGCCCGGCCCGGCGCACGGCTCGCTGGGCCTTGCGTCACCCGACGGCGGCCTCGATGCTCGCCATGGGGCTCGTGACGCTGGTCGTCAGTCTTGGGTACGCGGTCGCCCTCTCCCGAACGGTTGTTCGGCTGGACGAGTCGAACCTCCGGCTCGACGAGTCAAACGAGCGGCTCGGCTCGGCGCTCCGCATGGCAACGCGGCAAGAGTACGTCGCCACCCTCGCCCTGGCCCAGGAAGATGCCCGAGCGGGGCGAGTCGTTCAGGCTCAGCGGCGGCTCCGAGCCTTGATTCCGGAACCCGGATCACCCGACCCACGCGACTTCGCCTGGCACTACCTCGATCGCGACCTTCGCCGCGATCTGACGGTCGTGGCCGCCCTGCCCCGAGCCCCGATGGACGTTGCCACGGCCTCCGACGGGACCTTGATGGTCGTCGGGCGATCCCTGATCGGTTCCTGGACCTACCGGAGGGACGCGGGGACCGGCCGCGTCTCGATCCGATCGGGGACCAGGCCGATGCTCGATCCTCGACAGCTCCACGACATCCTCGCCCTCGATCCCGCCGGTCGTCACATGGTTCTCGGGGACTTCACCCGTCCCGGGGCGCTCTGGATCTTCGAACAGCCCGAGGGCATGCCCCGGCAGGTGAGTGATCGACCGATCTTCTCGGCGGAATTCTCTCACAACGGTCGCCGCCTTGCGATGGGGACTCAACGTGAGGAAAAAACGTCAATCGAGGAGATCGCGATGGAGGATGGCCCCGACATCCTCCTGATCGGCAACAGCCGTCGGCTGACCTTCGCCGCCGACGATCGCCTGCTCGTCGCGATCCACCCGGCCGACCCCGAACCGGGCAAGCGGTCCTGGATCGCCTCGTACGAGGTTCGGACCGGCCATCAGATCAGCCTGATCGAGCATGAGCCGCTCAACCGGTCGGCGCTGGCGGCCTCTCCGCTGGCCTCGGGGCCGGTGGCCACCGCGTCCGGCAGCCTGGTTCACCTTCGAGCCCCCTCGACCGGGTCGATCCTCGCGACGCTCGACGGCCATTCCGGCAACGTCTCGGCCCTTGCCTTCTCCTCAGACGGGCTCCGGCTCGTCTCGGCCGACGAAAAGGGTTCCGCCGTACTCTGGGACGTGGCCGGGCGACGTGAGCTGGCGAGGGTCGACGAGCTGGGCGGTCGAGTCCAGTCGGTCGCCACGATTCCGGGAAGCTCCGACACCCTGATGGCAATTGCGAACGGTCTGGTCCTGATCTGGCATCCTGAGCCCCTCGCCGATCCGGCCGATCCGGCCGGCCACGAGGGGGAGATCTGGGATCTCGCCTACAGCCCCGACGGCCAGGTGCTCGCCTCGTCGGGCGATGATCACGTGGTCCGACTCTGGGACGCGGCAACAGGCCGGGCCATCGTGGTTCTCGAGGGGCATGGAACGCTCGTCACCTCGATGGCTTTCAACCCCGACGGCCACATGATCGCCTCGGGTGACTTCGAGGGCCGGATCGTCTTCTGGGACACCTCGACCGGGCAACGTCTCCACACGATCGAAGGCCATCAGAAACCAATCCGCGCCCTGGCGTTTCTTCCGGACGGAACGCTCGTCTCCACCGCTCGAGACGGAATCGTCAGCCTCTGGGACAGCGCCTCAGGGCACCGGCTCGCAACGCCGATCACGATCGCCAAGGACCTGAGAGCCCTGGCCGTCAGCCCCGACGGCCGGACCCTCGCCGTCGGAGGAAACAACGATGAGATCCTGCTCTGGGATGTGGAGGCCGGCTCGGCTCGCGAGGGGTGGTCGATGGCAAATGACGTGACGGCGCTGGCCATCAGCCCGGACGGCCAAACCCTGGCCGCGGCCACGAAGCTCGGTTTTGTCTCCCTTCTGGACCTGCGAGACGGAACGCGGCGAGCCGACCTGCCCATGCTTCACACCAACGAGCCCCGCGCCCTGGCCTTCAGCCCCGACGGCCGGGTGCTGGCCAGTGCCGGCCTGGACGGGATCGTCACCCTCGTCGACGTCGAATCGGGCCGACAGCACCTGACCCTGGCCGGACACGATGCCGGGGTGCATGCCGTCAGCTTCAGCCCCGACGGCCGGGTGCTGGCCTCCGGAGGCTTCGACGGCGCGATCCGCCTCTGGAGGACTGATGCGGCCACCCCATCAGGGCCGACCGCATACGACCCTCTCGCGGATGAGGAAGCGCCCCGTTCTCTCAATCCTTCGTCCAGCCGGAGTGGTTGAACGTGCCGGTTGCCGTGATCGAGCAGATCAGACGCGGGCCATGACGAGCGAGGCGTTTTGCCCGCCAAACCCAAAGCTGTTGGACAGGGCAACACGCACCTGAGTCTCTCGGGCCGTGTTGGGCACGTAGTCGAGGTCGCAGTTCGGGTCGGGGGTGGCCTGGTTGATCGTCGGGGGGATGACGCCGCGATCGAGCGTGATGGCGGTCGCCGCGGCTTCGAGCGCGCCGGAGGCACCGATCAGGTGGCCGACCATCGACTTCTGCGAGCTGATCGGGATCGTCTTGGAGCGATGGCCGAAGACCTGCTTGACGGCGTTCGTCTCCATGATGTCGTTCAGGCGGGTGCTGGTGCCGTGCGCGTTGATGTAGTCGATGTCTGAGGGGTTCGACTTGGCTTCCTTCAGGGCGGCCTTGATGGACAGCGCAGCCCCCTTGCCGGTCGGCTCGGGCCGGGTGATGCCGTAGGCGTCGAACGAGGAACCGTAACCGACCACCTCGGCGAAGAGCTTCGCGCGGCGGCGGCGGGCATGCTGCAGGCTTTCGAGGACGAGCACGGCGGCCCCCTCCCCCAGCACGAAGCCGTCGCGCTCGCCGTCAAAGGGGCGAGAAACCTCGGTCGGGGTCCGGGTCGATCGGCTCAGGGCATTCATGGCCTGGTAGGCGACGATCAAGAGCGGATCAAGCCGGCTGTCGCAGCCCCCGGCGAGCATCACGTCGGCATCCCCCCGCGAAATCAGGCGGAAGGCCTCGCCGACGGCCTGGGTCCCCGCGGCGCAGGCGGTGACGATCGTGTTGTTCGGCCCCATCGCCTGATGCAAGATCGACAGGTGCGCCGCGGCCATGTTCGGCAAGTGCTTCAAGAGCCAGAGCGGGAACATCGACTCGGCCTGAGCGATCGAAAACTGCTTCCAGTCGAGCGCCCCGTCGTTGCTGACGCCCGAAAGCACCGGAGCAGCCAGCTCGCCGAGCGACATGGGGGTAATGCCCGTCCCCATGCAAACCCCAAAGCGGGCCGGATCGAGCCGGTCAGACTCCAGGCCCGCATCTTCGACGGCCAAGCCCGCGGCGCCAACGGCGAAATTGACGGCGCGGCTCATTGTCTTGGCGTTCTTCTTGTGCTCGCCCAGATAGGGCATCACGTCGAAGTTCTTCACCTCGCCGGCAATCCGGACGGGCAACCCGGTCGCGTCGAAGCTCTCAATCGGACCGACCCCGGAACGCCCCTCGGCAATCGCCTCGGTGAAGGAGACGCGCCCCAGGCCATTCGGAGCCACAATTCCGATTCCCGTGATCACCACCCGGCGCATCGACACCTCTCCCTTGCCTCGCTCTGTTGGCTCTCGTCAAGTGGTGTGCGTCTCGTCGAGGCCCTCAACCAACGATCACCTGAGTAATCGTCGAACGGGCGATGCTCTCTATCTCTTGGATCATACAATGCGAAGTCGGCGGGAGCAAGTTAGTTTGGCCAGTCTGGGAGGTTCAGTTTGAGTCTTCCGACTGGCGGGATTCTGCGAATCAAAACCGATTGTCGTGTCGGCCGAACCGATGAAGTGACCCGGAGGTCTGAGGTTGCTAGAATGAAGGGTCGCTTCGGGAGGGCTCAGACAGGAAGGATGTCGAGCAATCGATCGGAGCGTCGAACGAATTGCGTGTCCATGTCGAAGTTCGAAGGATTTGGGGGAGAGCGATCGATGTCCCTCCGCTTGGCGGAACGTTCCCGGTGGGTGGCCCCTTCGGCGACCATGGCGATGGCGGCCGAGGCGGCAAGGCTCAAGGCCACGGGGGTCGAGGTCTTCGACTTCTCGCTGGGAGAGCCCGATTTTCCAACGCCCGAGCACATCTGTCAGGCCGCCGAGCGGGCGATCCGAGACGGAAAGACCCACTACACCCCCGCCGCCGGAATTCCGGAGCTGAGGGCCGCGGTGGCTCGGCATTACGCAACATCGGTCGGGTTGCCGGTCGAACCGCAGCATGTCATCGTCTCCAACGGCGCGAAGCATTCCATTCATAACGCCTTGATGGCCCTGTGCGGTCCGGGGGATGAGGTCATCATCCCCAGCCCGTACTGGGTCAGCTATGCCGAGCTGGTCCGCCTGACCGGGGCCGAGCCGGTGATTCTGGAAACGACCGAGGAGGAGAGCTTCATCCTCTCTCCCGAACGCTTCCTCGCGGCCGTGACCCCGCGAACCAAGCTCTTGATGATCAACAGCCCGTCGAACCCGACCGGAGTGGTCTATCCGCGATCGGCCTTGGAGGCCCTGGCCGACGCGGTGCTCAAGACCGAGGTCGGCGTCATCTCCGACGAGATTTACGAGGAACTCCTCTACGGCGATGCCGAGGCCCATTGCTTCGCGGGCCTCCGGCCGGGACTGGCCGACCGAACGATCACCATCTCAGGGGTCAGCAAGACCTATGCCATGACCGGCTGGCGGATTGGGTGGGCGGTCGCTCCTCCGGCGGTGTCGAAGTTCATGGGGGCCCTGCAAAGCCAGGAGACAAGCAACCCCTGTTCGATCAGCCAGTGGGCGGCCCTGGAGGCGATCACCGGTCCGAAGGACGCCATCCGAGGGATGCTGGCCGAGTTCAGCAAGCGCCGGGATTACGTCATCGAGCGGATCAAGGGGTTGAAGGATGTCTCGTGCATCCCGCCGCAAGGGGCCTTCTATGCGTTCATGAACGTCGAACGCCACTTCGGCCGGACGCTCGGCGGCGAGCCGATCACCGACTCGACCAGCTTCTGCCAGGCGGCGTTGCGATCGGTCAACGTGGCGATGGTGATGGGCTCGGCCTTCGGAGCCGAGGGGTTCGCCCGCGTCTCGTTCGCCACGAGCATGGAAACGCTCGAACGCGGCTTCGATGCGCTCGGGCGGTTCGTGGAAGGGGGGTAACCGGCCACTGGGCCCCCCCCGATCGTGTTGTCTTTGGCATTGTCCCGGCCCGGAATTCGCTCCTACCTTTTTTTCCAAGAGGACAAGGGGAATTTCCGGGCTCCCGGCGGACGGTTTTTTGGGGGATCGAACTGGCATCTTGCCGCACGATTGCCGGTTCTTCTAGAATATCCCTCCTGAACCTCCGCCTGGCGACCCGCGGGAGAGGGCAGCCATGACCCGGTATCTTGTCGCAGGGATGTTGCTGCCGGTTTCGATGATGATCGCCTACCTGATTCTCCGCCGGCCGATCCGCGAGATCTGCGAGGAGATCGGGTTCGAAAAGGCTTGTCAGCGCTTCCGCCAGCAGCGCGAACGGCTCGAAGCGCGGTTCCTCACCGCCCTGGGCCGCATTGACCCCGAGGAACAGGAACACTGGGAGCTTGCCGACTGGCGCGACGAGATCGTCTGGGCCCGCGACCGATCGACCCGGACCCTCAACGCCCTGGTCGCCGTCCGGTTCGACCCTCCCCCCTTCACCGACCTGCCCTCCCCCTACGCCACCGCCCTGTTCGAGTACCGCGACGGCAACTGGTCCACCGACGGCCTCTGGTTCGACGACCTGAAGCCCGAGGAAGCCGTCGCCCTGCACCGCCAGCTTGAGCCGGTCATCGTCTCCCGCTACCGCCCGTCGCAGACCGGCGACGCGATGCTCTGAGAGATCCGGATCGTCCCTTGACCGGCATCGCGTGATCAAGTTGATTTCCCATTGTTGTGCCTGGATTTGGCCATCACAGTGGGAGAGCCTCCATGCGGTACGGAAACCCGTCGATCATCGCCGCGGCACTGCTGGCGATCGTCCCGCTCGCTCACGCGAACGCGGACGACGGAGATGAGAAGGTGATCACGATCATCGGCAGCCCCTCGCTGATCCCCGAGGGCAGCCGCTGCCTGATCCATCTGAAACCCGTTGCGAACCGCAAGGACACCGTGGCAACGACCTTCGAAGGGACGGTCGTCGAGGCTTCAGCCGGGGAAATCGTCCTGGCGGTGGCTCAGACCCGACGGGTCTCGACCGCGAACTCCCCCGGCGCGAAGATCCCCTTGGTAAATCGCCTGTTCCGAAATATTGGCATCGCCGCGACCACGCCGGGCGAGCCGCGCATCGTCACCATTGCTGCCGAGACGATCCAGTCGGTCCAATGCTTCGGCCTCCCCGAAGAATGAACCCGGAATCGCCAAGGAATCCGGGGGCGACGGGTGGCCGGGGCGAGAATTCCCCCCGCCCAAGCGACCCCGGCCGATGGTCGAGTCGGAGGGGCCGATCACTCGCGGATCTTGTTCTTCATGTCGGCGCGGAGCTGAATATAGCGCTCCAGGTCGAAATCGGCGCTGCGGCAGTGTTCGAGCAGGGGGCGTTCCAGCGCCTCGACCTGGGCGCAGGCGTCGGCGAGGCGATCGGCGACCTCGGCGGGGATGATGCAGACGCCGTGCTTGTCGGCGTGGATCAGGTCGCCAGGCTTGATCTCGACACCGGCGATCGTGACCGGCTTGCCGAAATCGACAAGCCGAACGTACGCATGACTCACGCACGGATTGAGGCCGAAGAGGTGGAAGCCGAGCCCCTCGACCTCATCCAGGTCGCGGGGGCAGCCGTCGGTGATGTGGCCGACGCAGCCGAGCTTCTGGTGGATCGTCGCGTTGACCTCGCCGAACTGAGCGCCAAGGCCGGGCTCGTCGTCGAGATCCTGACCGACCGCCACCTTCGGCCCCGGTTGGGCGGCGACGTAGCGGAGGTAATCGGCGTTCAGGTCGGGGCTCGGGTTCGGGTCGTGCGAGGCCTTCGTCTGCGAGGTGACGGCATAACCAACCATCACACCGAGGTTCGGCGTCAGGCTCCGGATGCGGTGCGGCAGGTAGCCGACGTGCCTCGGGCGGACGTTGAAGACCTCAATCGCGTTGGAGATCGTCGGCGTGTTGTAGGCTTTGAGCCGCTCGATGGCTTCGGGACTCAGGCAGGTGTAAGACATCGGGAAGACACTCCGTCGGGCCAGAGAATCGGCCGGGGTTCGGGTCGATTCCGGCAGTCTAGCACCGTGCCGAGGTCCAGACCAGCATCGGGCGGCCTGGGCGTTGCGAGCGCGCATCGGCAACAACCCAAACGGCACTCAGGAGCCCTCGTCCCCGAGCTCGGCGGGCGGTTCTCCCTCGCCTCGATTCCAGGGATCGCCGGGTCCGCTTCGCCAGGCGAAGCCGCCGAGGGGCAGATCCGCCAGGTCGAGCAAGGTCGGGTCAAGCTGCACGATCTCCCCCAGCGCGACGACTCGGGCGTCTTCCTCAAAAACGTGTTCCCCATCGAGAAATTGCCACGATTCGTCATCGGCGTCGTGCGTGACCAGCAGGACGGGGGTTTCGCCGTCGAGGACACGGTCGAGCGTAAACACCGCGGTGTCCGGGGGATCGGCGAAGGGCCATTGCGCGTCGGGAGTCATGTCCAGGGGCACCGGGTCAAGGGTTTCGGAAGAGGGATCACGCGCGGTCGGGATCATCGGGGCTGTTCGGAAGAACCGGGATCTCGACGATCCCCCCAGCAGTTCCGACTGGCCAACGCTGGACCTCAAGGCTACGATTCAACAGGAAGTTCATTCGCTCTTCACAGGGAATGAGTCTCGTGAACGCCGAAGCCATCAGTCCCGAGGAACAGATCCGTCGCGTCGCGCGGGTCTTTCTCTCGATGTCAAAACCTCCCGCAACGGGCGAGCCGCCCGTGTCTCGCCCCGACCTGCGGGGTCTGATCGAAATGCTTGAGCGGCACCTCGAAGGTGATTTGCCCCCCCTGCCCGCTCAACCCGGCCAGACGGCGCACGACTGACCGCTCGGGCCGCTCGCGCTCTTTTCCCCCCTCCGCGATCTCAAAACGGTCGTGGATCGCTCGGGCTCATCATCCCGAGCAGGATTCGGCCAGTTCCTTGAGCCGTCGAATCAAGGCCAGCGCGGCCGACGGATCGATCGCCGCAGGGTCAACCTCGCGCAACTCGTCGATCATCGGATCGGGGAGCGCCGCAAACAGACTCTCTGAGAAACCCCGACCGGTTTTCACCTTTCGAGGATCCGGGCCATCCCTCTCGGTGGGAGGGGTCCCAGGGGTCGTTTCGCCCCCTGAGCCGTCGAGCTGCTCGGTCCCGTGGTGCCGTTCCAGGTACGCGAGGATCGTCCGCGCCCGGTCCAGAACCGATCCCGGAACCCCCGCCAACCGGGCCACGTGGATGCCGTAGCTCTGGTCGGCGCCGCCGGGGACGATCCGGTGGAGAAACACCACCTCGCCGTCCCGCTCTCGGACCGCGACGTTGCAATTCCGCAACCTCGGGCGAGACTGCTCCAGATCGACCAGCTCGTGATAGTGCGTGGCAAAAAGGGTCCGGCAGCCGACCTCGTCGTGCAGGTGCTCGGCGATCGCCCAGGCCAGTGAGACGCCATCAAACGTGCTCGTCCCCCGGCCGATCTCGTCGAGAATCACCAGGGATTGCCCGGTCGCATTGTTGAGAATATTCGCCGTCTCGGTCATCTCGACCATGAAGGTACTTTGCCCCCGGCTCAGCTCATCGGTCGCCCCGACCCGCGCGAACACGCGATCGACAACCCCGAGCCTCGCCTGCTTCGCCGGCACAAAGCTCCCCATCTGGGCGAGAATGGCCATCAGAGCGATCTGGCGAATATAGGTACTCTTTCCCGCCATGTTCGGGCCGGTGAGGATGACCACCATGCCGTCGATCGGGCCGAGGGTTGCATCGTTCGGAACGAAGGCCCCCTGAGGCATCATCGCATCGAGCACCGGATGGCGGCCGTCGACGATGGTCAGGACCGGCTCGGAGACCATCTCGGGGCGGCAGTACCCCTGCCTCGAGGCCAGCTCGGCCAGGCCGCACAGCACATCGACGGTCGCCAGCACGACCCCGGCCTGGACGAGTCGGGGGGCCTCGGCCGCAACGCGGTCACGGAGCGTCACGAACAGCTCGTATTCGAGGTCCCGGGCCCGTTCCTCGGCGCGGAGGACGGTGTCCTCGTACTCCTTCAGCTCGGGGGTAATGTAGCGCTCGCCGTTCTTGATCGTCTGCTTGCGGACGTACTCGCTGGGAAGCGCTTTGCCGGCCGCCTGAGCGTGGGTGATCTCGATGTAGTAGCCGAAGACCTTGTTAAACCCGACCTTCAGGCCGTGAATGCCGGTCTTCTGCACCTGTTCGGCCTGGTAGCGGGCGATCCACGATTTCCCCCCTCGGGCGATCTCGCGCAGCTCGTCGAGGGTCGGGTGATAGCCTTGCCGGATCAGGCCCCCTTCCTTCAAGGCGAGCGGGGGCTCATCGACGAGGGCCTGTTCGATCCCGGATCGAATCTCGGGGCAGAGTTCGAGCGCCTGCTCCAGATCGTTCAGCAACGGAGCGCCCCGTTCGCTCAGGCGGGCCTTGATCCGGGGCAACAGGCCGAGCGTCTTCGCCAGGCAGGCGAGGTCTCGCGGCGAGGCCCGAAACGTCGCGGCCCGAGCGGCCAGGCGTTCCAGGTCGTGCGCGCGGTCGAGGGCCGCGCGCAAGTCGGCACGCAAGGCCGTGTCGGCCAGCAGTTCGGCCACGGCGGCGTGGCGTCGGGTGATGCCGTCGAGGTCGGTGAGCGGCGAGGTCATCCACTCGGCCAGCAACCGCGCTCCCATCGGCGTGCAGGTGCGGTCGATGACGGCCAGGAGCGAGCCGTCTCGCTTGGCGTCGCGGAGGGTTCGGGTCAGCTCCAGGCTGCGCCGGGTCGTCTCGTCGAGCAGCAGGGTGCTGCCCCGTCGGTAGGGGACGATCCGCGTCAGGTGCCCGAGGCTCGATTTCTGCGTGTCCTTCAGGTACGAGAGCAAGGCCCCGGCCGCCGAGACCTCGATCGCCTCGTCGTCGAGGCCGAAGCCCGAGAGCGTGGTGACGCCGAAATGCTCGAACAGGCGGCCTTTCGCCTCGCTCGGCTGAAAGTCCCACGAGGGGCGGCAGGTGATCGGTACCTGCGGGCTTTGCTGGCGGATCAGGCGGACCCAGGGCGCATCAAGGCTCGTTTCCGAAACGAGGACCTCGGCCGGATCGAGCCGGGCCATCTCGTCGAGCAGCTCCCGGCGCTGGACTTCACACAGCAAAAAACGGCCGGTCGACAGCTCGACCCACGCCAGCCCGAGCTTCCCTTTCACCTCGACGACGGCGGCCAGATAATTCGCGGCTTTCGGATCGAGCAAGGCGTCGTCGGTCAGGGTGCCGGGGGTGACGACACGGACGATCTCGCGCTTGACCAGTCCCTTGGCCTGTTTGGCGTCCTCGACCTGCTCGCAGACGGCCGCGCGGTGACCGGCCGCGACGATCTTCGCCAGGTACGACTCCAACGCCGGGTGCGGGAAGCCGGCCATCGGGATGGCGTCTGCCCCCTTGTCTCGGCTGGTCAGGGCAAGACCCAGCAAGGCCGAGGCCCGTTCGGCGTCCTCGCCGAACAGTTCGTAGAAGTCCCCCATGCGAAACAGGAGCAAGGCGTCGGGGTCGCGGGCTTTCAGCTCGCGATACTGTTGCATCATGGGGGTCGAGGCGGGGCCGCTCACGGCGATCCTCTCCGATCCGAAATCCGTTTCCGAAAAGGGTCCGAGCGAGGGCCGCCCCGATGGATTCCCCGGGGCAAGTGCGGGACGGGCGAGGCTCACGAAGGGGGCGGAATTAAAGGAGGTATCGGCGGCGGTGGCGGTTTCGGGATCGATCGACGTGGCGCACCCGCCGCGTTGTTGGCCTCGATCGCCGCTCGAACCGCCTCGATGGCGGCCGCTTCGTTCGGGTAAGGGTCCCAGGAGAAGCGGGCGATCAGACGAAACGACTCGGCAACCCAGGGCACCGCCTCGCAAGTCTCGACCTCTCCTTGATGCTCGTCCCGAACCTGCCGGCGAAAGAGAATCAACGCCAGCAAGGCGCTGGAGGAGAGGTGCTCGATTCCTGAAAGATTGACAACCACCCCCGATCCGGACGCGAGCCGCGCCGCCAGGCCCTGCAAGCCGTTCTTGAAGGCCGCAATCACCCCCGGTTCCACTAAAAACCGGGCGCGACAGCGAACCACGATGACTCCGCCTCCTGCATCGTGCTCGGTGAGCAAGGGCCCATCGAGCGGCGGGACGGAGTCTCCGGGAGAGGGAGACGAGGACGGGGGGCGCATGGCGGCCCTCCGGCGGTCAAAGTCCGAATCGGATCGAATCAGAACGAGTCGAGGGCCGACTGCTCGTCTTTGAAGATCGGGAACACCTGATCGAGCCGGGTAATCTTGAAGACCTCCAGCAGATCGGGGTGGATGCAGCAAAGCTTCATCGTCCCCTTGGCGGCACCGACCTTCTTCTTCAACTGGATGAGCTTGCCCAGCGCGGCGCTGGAAAGATACATCACGTTGTTGAAATTCAACAGGAGCCTCGAATGCCCCTGCTCGTCGACGAGGCTGTAAAGCTGATCGCCGACTTCCTGGATCACCTCGTCCGAGACGATCTTGTTGTCGGTGAAGCTGACCACGACCACGTCATCGATTGTCTCAAGCTGGAGTCGCTGGCGAGTACCTTGCGACATGGGGCGAACTCCTGGAGGCCAGTGGGCGGGTAGGGGTCTTTCGAATTTCGAGGGCCGGCGGTCCGGATCGCCAGCAATTCGTGTCGGTCAGGATGGGCCGATCGGATCATCATCACCATCGACCTTGCGGCCTCAATCTCGATGCCCGACTCCCGAATTTCCAATCTACCCGAACGAAGAACCTTATTACCATAGCATGGGATCGAATCAATTTCTCGGCCTCGGCGTGGCCAATTTGCTCGAACCGCCCGATCACGCCGCTGCCCTTCTCCCGTCCCGGAGCCTTTGCGCTGATGAACCTTGCGCGATTTGCCTGGATTCTTGCCCTCCTGCTCCCAATCTCCTTCGAAGCCGTCCGAGGCGACGAGGACTCACAGGACGCCAAAACAGACGCCGCCCAGCCTGCCGAGGCCCCGAAACCGGCCAAGGTGGTCGATTTCACCCTGAAGGGGTCGCTCGACGAGGCCCCTGCACCGCTCGGCCTCGACGGCTCGCCGCTCGAAACGAACCTCTCGACTCTGCTCGATCGCATGGCCAAAGCCGCGGCCGACGACGAGGTCAAGGGCCTCATCCTCCGCTTCCGCGATCTCGGCGTCGGCCCCGGCAAAGCCCACGAGCTGCGCCGGGCCATCGCCGAGTTTCAGGAGTCGGGCAAGCCGATCGTCGCCTTCCTCGAATCAGCCGGGAATGCCGATTACTGGGTCGCCTCGGCCGCCGACCGCATCGTCATGCCCGAAAGCGGCTCGTTGATGATCTCCGGCCTCTCGGCCGAGGTCACCTTTTATAAAGGCTTGTTCGACAAGCTCGGTGTCGAGCCCGACTACCTGCAGGTCGGCGAGTACAAAGGGGCCGCCGAACCCTACACCCGGACCGAGATGAGCCCCGAGTTCCGCGAGGAGTTGACCGAAGTCCTCACCGACGAGTTCGAGCTGCTCATCCAGGCGATCGCCGAGGGCCGCGATCTCGAACCCGATGCCGTCCGCGACCTCATCAACAACGGGCCTTACACCGCCACCAAGGCGCGTGAGGTCGGCCTCATTGACGACCTGGCCTATCCCGACCAGGTCGAATCGAATCTGGCCGAAAATCTCGGCGTCGAGGAACTCGACCTGCTCACCAAGTACGGTCAGCCCGAACCGGAAGATTATTCCGGCCTGAGCGGCTTCATGAAGCTCATGCAGGAGCTTTCGGGCGAGGGGAAGAAAGCGGCCAAGACCTCCGATCCGAAGATCGCCGTCATCTACGCCACCGGGGTCATCCAGTCGGGCAAGTCCTCTCCCGGCTCGCTCCTGGGCGAGGCCGTGATGGGTTCCGACACCATCATCGAGCAGATCCAGAAGGCCGAGGAGGATGATTCGGTCAAGGCCATCGTCCTTCGGGTCGATTCCCCCGGCGGCAGCGCCCTTGCCAGCGACCTGATGTGGCGGGCAATCGTCGAGGCCAAGAAGCCGATCGTCGCCAGCATGTCCGACACCGCCGCATCCGGCGGCTACTACATCAGCATGGGCTGCGACGCGATTTTCGCCGAGCCGGGCACCCTCACCGGGTCGATCGGCGTCGTCGGCGGCAAGTTCGCCCTCGGCGGCCTTCTGGAGAAAGTCGGCGTCTCGACCGAGACCGTCACCGTGGGGAAGAACGGCGGCCTCTTCTCCCCCTTCTCCCGCTTTAGCCCCGAGCAGGAAAAGGCCGTCCGGGCGATGATGGAAGACACCTACCGCCAGTTCGTCTCGAAGGCCGCCGACGGCCGCGACACCGAGTACGAGGCCCTCAACAAACTGGCCGGCGGCCGCATCTACTCGGGCCGGCGAGCGAAGGACCTCGGCCTCGTCGACGAGCTGGGCACCCTCGACGACGCCATCGCACACGCCAAGCAACTGGCCAATCTTGACCCCGACCAGAAGGTCGAACGGCTCGCCCTTCCCGAGCCGAAATCCATCTTCGAGTCCCTCTCCGAGAGTCTCGATGGCCTGGGCATCCAGGCTCCTCAGATCCGGCTCGAATCCGCCCTGCCCGAACCGATCCGCGGCATGGCCGTTCGTGCCGAGCAGTTCCGCCGCCTCGTCGAACGAGAGCCGGCCGTCTTGATCCTGCCCTTTGAGGTCAGAATCAAATAACCCCACGTTTCTCCCGTGGCCCAGAGCCCTGGACACCGGTTCTCAACACGGTGTCCAGGGACCGTTCCCAACGATCTGATAGACTCGATTGGTCAGAATTCCCGGGAGCACTCCGATGCCCATCGAGCGAGCCAACGACCCGAGAGCCTTTCAGGCGTTCTTGCAGGAAAAGCTCGACGAGGACTCCGACAGCCTCTTGCTGGAAGATTATCTCGACCTCTGGCATTACGAAAATCAGGACGAGGTCGAGCGGAAGGCGACCCTTGAGGCAATCCGCGAAGGACTCGCCGACGTCGAGGCCGGCCGTACCCGACCCGCCCGCGAAGCCCTGGCCGAACTGCGGCGGAAGCATCAGCCCCAAGGGCCGCAATGAGCTTCTGTGTCGAGTTGTCCGACCGAGCATATGCCGACCTCGACCGACTCGCCGCTTCGCTTTCCGAGCGTTCCCAGGCGCGGGTGATCGCTTCCTCGCTTGCTTCGAGGCTGCCCTCCCTCGCCTCGAAACACTCCCCTTGACCTGTGGGCTGGCATTCGAGAACCGGGAGTCCCCCGAGGAACTCCGTCATCTCCTCTTCGGATTCCGCAAAGGTCGCCGATATCGCGCCCTGTTCATCATGCGAGGTGCAACCGTCAAGGTTCTCTGCGTTCGTGCTCCAGGTGAGAAACCCGTTGACCTGACTGACCTCATCCCGGAATGATCGCGTCGGGGTGACGACTCAGCCACCCGAACCGAGCCTCATTCCAGGTCCGACGGTACGGTGCGGGCCACCTTCTTTCGATTCACTCCTCCTGGTAATCCCCCCTGCGTGTTCCTTGGTTCGTATCGAGCTTCGCGCCGACCTGCTGCTCGGCGGCCTCGCTCCGATCGGGGTCCTCTGGGGGAGGCGATTTCGGCTCGGCCGAGGCTTCAGAAAATCCGAGCCAGTACCAGACGGGCATCAGGCCAAACCCCAGCAGCAGACAGAACGTGAGCCAGGTCGGCCGATGCGGCCACCAGGTCGGCGGAGGGCTGCCACAGATCAAGGAACCGATCCCCACGAGCATCGAGAAAATCGAGAGCGCCGCGGCGATCACCGCACCAATGCCTCGGTACAATCGCAGCCGATCCTCGCGGGCACTGCCGCCGTTCTGTTCGGCGATCGGTCCCCAGAAGCCCGGAGGTCGGGTGCGTCGGTAAAACTCGCCGAGGCATGTCGCGTCTTCCGGCCCCAGGTACAGCGCCGTGCCGATCCCAACGCCCGAAGCCAGCAGCGCCATCAGAAGCATCCGAACCGCCTCGATCCAGACCGCCTGATCCGGGTCATCGGTTTGAATGAGCAACAGCAACGGCATGGCCAGGACAAGCGAGGCGATCGTGGCGGCGATCTCTCCCCAGGCATTGATCCGCCACCAGATCCATCGAAGCAACAGCAACGGCCCAATCCCGGCACCGAGCAAAAGGCTGGCCTGCCAGGCATCCCGGATCGAGGGCATCTGGGTCATGATGACCAGCGCGATGAGCAAGATCGCCACATTTGAGCCCCGGGCCACCCAGACCAGCTCCCTCGGCTCCGGATCGCGCTGAAAGAGGCGACGGCTGAGGAACCGCTTGTACAGATCGTTCGTCCAGTACGACGACCCCCAGTTCAGGTGCGTATCCACCGTCGAGGCCAGGGCGGCGAGCATCCCGGTGAGCATCAGGCCGAGCAGGCCCAAAGGGAGCATTTGTTTAAAGCCTTCGACATAGGCAAATTCGCGTTCTTCCTTGATCCGATCCCGAACAAGGCGTTCGTTCTCCAAAGTTTCCGCCGTGGCCTCCTTCGGCTCGGCACCAGGAACCGGCTCGGCGGGAGCACCGGCCGCAACGGCGGCGGCGGCGTTCGCCTCGACCTCGACACGGTCGGCCCCGCCGGGGCCCAGATCGGTCGGCAAAATCAACATCAGCCCGAGGCCGATCGGCAGCCAGAGCAGGCTGCGGAGGAAGACCTGGACCGTCGTCAGGGTCAGGGCCGCGATCCGGGCGTCTCTCGGTGATCGGCAAGCCATGGCGCGCTGGGCGAGATAGCCGGTGCCATCGGCATTGATCTGAAAGAACCATTGAGTCGCATAAACCGCCAGCAAGGCGAAACTGATCTCGCGAGCCCTGGAAGGCGTGAACGCCAGGATTTCACCGGCCGAGATTCCTCCCGGCCCGAAGCCTTCCCCGAACTTCTCCTGAATCCCCGCCTGGATTGCCCCCAGGCCGCCGACCTCTCGAATCACCATGAACGCAAACGCCGCGGTGGCGACCAGCGCCAGGGCAAGCTGCACGGCGTCGGTCGCAACCACGCTCCGCAATCCCCCCGTGGCCGAATAGGAAAGGGTGACGAGCAAGATTGCCAAAATCGACAGCAAATTATTCGCCGATCGAACGAACAGCTCCGGATCGCCCGGATGAAGCGTGCTTAAATCCAGTTGCATCCACTCGACCAGCCCGACCACCGGATGGAACAGAAACGCCGGAAGCCACTCGTTCCAGGTCAGAAACGGCTCGGCAATCCGGGTCGAGGCCAGCAACACCATCGCCAGCACCGTGCAGTTGAAGACGGTGCCGAAGTAGATGGCCTTGAACCCTCTCAAGGCGGCAGCGGGTTTTTTCCCGTAGCGCAGCTCGGTCAGCTCGGCATCGGTAATCACCCCGGCCCGCTGCCAGCTTCCGGCCAGAATGAACCCGAGCACCAGAAACGCAACCCCATAAATCCACAACCGCCAGAGCGAGAAAATCCCCGAAACCGCGATCATCCCCGCCACCAGCAGCGGCGTATCGGCCGCAAACTGCGTGGCCGCCATGCTCAGGCCCGCCTTCCAGCCGGGCAAGGTCCGCCCGGCCAGGAAATACTCTTCCACATTCTTCGACGCGACCGACTTCGACTTGATGCCGTTGCGAACCGCGTAAACAATAAACAGAATGATAATTGAATAGTCAATCCAGTGGACTGATCCGGTCCCTTGCATGATGATCGGCTCCGGCGATGCTCGAACGACCACCGAGCGGCAGTGATCGCTTGCCCTCTCAAGCGGCTCGAACTCAGCTCGAGGCCGCGGCGGTTCTCGGTGTCCCAACGCTCACACGAGACCCACGGGAAGTCACCAACCGCTCCACCACGATCGCGGCGCGGTCGGAAACTCCATCTCCCTCATGACAGACCGAATCGGGCACCGAGCTTACAGCAACGCCTCGAAACGCAGGGCATGGAGGGCCATGTCATCATCCGGTTGAGCAAACGTCGTACCATCAAATCGACCCGTGTGGTTCCACGGCTCGAATCGCGACATCGCAAACGAGCCACTCGCATGCTGGTGCGAGTGGCTCGTCATTTCTGTCATTCCAGAATGTTCAGGACACAGGATCGGTGAACGGCCATCGCCGCTTACTCGTCCGACTGCCGCAACTGCGCCATCACGGTGAAGTCTTCGAGCGTGGTCGTGTCGCCCGTCGATTCCACCCCGGCGGCCACGTCGCGGAGCAATCGGCGCATGATCTTGCCCGATCGTGTCTTGGGCAGCGCCTCGGCGAATCGGATCACGTCGGGCCGGGCCAGCGCGCCGATTTCCTTGACGACGTGCGCGGCCAGTTCCTTCTTCAGTTCCTCGCTTGGTTCCTGGCCCGATTCGAGGGTCACAAACGCGGCGACCGACTGCCCCTTCAGGTCATCCGGCTTGCCGACAACGGCGGCCTCGGCCACGCGCGGGTGGCTGACCAGCGCCGACTCGATCTCCATCGTCGAGAGCCGGTGGCCCGAGACGTTCAGGACGTCGTCCACCCGCCCCATGATCCAGAAGTTCCCGTCGGTGTCCTTCCGGGCGCCGTCTCCGGTGAAGTAGCGGCCGGGGAACATCGACCAGTAGGTCTGCTGGAAGCGGTCGTCGTCTCCCCAAAGGGTCCGGAGCATCGAAGGCCAGGGCTGGGTGATCGCCAGCAGGCCGCCGTGACCGTCGGGCACCGGGTTGCCGTCGTGGTCGAGAATCTCCGGGACGATCCCCGGCAAGGGTCGCGTGGCCGATCCGGGAGTCGTCGGCGTGGCGCCTGGCAACGGGGAAATCATGATCGCCCCCGTCTCGGTCTGCCACCAGGTATCGACGATCGGGCACTTCCCGCCGCCGATGACCTCGTGATACCACATCCAGGCTTCGGGGTTGATCGGCTCTCCCACCGAGCCGAGCAGGCGGAGGCTCGACAGGTCGTGCCGCTGCGGGAACTGCTTGCCCCACTTCATGAACGCCCGGATGGCCGTCGGCGCGGTGTAGAGGATCGTGACCTTGTGATCCTCGATGATCTTCCAGAACCGCGCCTCGTCCGGGAAGTTGGGCGCCCCTTCGTACATCACGACCGTCGCCCCCAGCGCGAGCGGTCCATAAACGATGTAACTATGTCCCGTCACCCAGCCGACGTCGGCCGTGCACCAGTAAATGTCGTCGTCCTTCAGGTCGAAGACAATCTGGGTCGAATAGGTCGTACCGAGCAGGTATCCCGCCGTCGTGTGCAAAATCCCCTTCGGCTTGCCGGTCGATCCTGAGGTGTACAGGATGTAAAGCGGATGCTCGCTGTCCATCGGCTCGGCCGGGCAGTCGGTCGAGGCGGTCTCGGCAAGCTCGTGCCACCAGACGTCGCGCCCTTCGGCCATCGGCACGTCGTCGGCGGTCCGCTTCAGGACCACCACCTTCTCGATCGTCGGGCAATGATCGACCGCGCCGTCGGCGTTGGCCTTCAGCGGCACGACCTTGCCGCGCCGATAGCCGCCGTCGGAGGTGACCAGCACCTTGGCCGAACAGTCCTGAATTCGGCCGGCGAGCGCCTCGGAACTAAACCCGCCGAAGACCACCGTATGCGGCGCCCCGATCCGGGCACAGGCGAGCATGGCGATGGCCGCCTCGGGGACCATCGGCAGGTAGATGGCGACCACGTCCCCCTTCTTGACGCCAAGCCCCTTCAGGACGTTGGCAAAGCGGGACACCTCGTCACGCAACTCCTTGTAGGTCAACGTCTTCTCGTCGCCCGGCTCGCCGATCCAGACCAAGGCCGGCTTGTCCGCGTTCGGCCCTTCGGCGTGACGATCGACGCAGTTCTCGGCCACGTTCAGTTGCCCGTCGACGAACCACTTGGCGTGCGGCGCCTGCCAGTCGAGCACCGTCTCGAACGGCTTCGACCACGTCAGCAGCTCGTTCGCCCGAGCAGCCCAGAAGGCTTCGGGGTCTTGCTTCGCTTCGTTCCAGAGGGTTTCGTACTGCTGGAGACTTGAGATCCGAGCGTTCTTGGCGAATGACTCAGGAGGAGGAAAGACGCGGTTCTCGTTCAGGACACTGCGAATCGATCCGCTGCCGCTAGGTTGCGATGCCATGGTCGTCTTGCCTCCGCGGGCCGTGGGGCCTCGGGTATCATCGGGAACCCGACACCAATCCCGAAGCTCGGGAGTGCGGGTCAGGTGGAGAGCGCCTGTGTTGACCGTGGTTACGACTTTGGTTGGGGGGTGAGACGCACCCGTCGGCCGACGGTCGGGGCAGAGAAGCGATCTTATGAGGGCGGATCGGCACCCGTCAACCGCCCGCCGTCCCCCTGCTCCACGAGCCGAATGGCCTTGCAAAGCATTGTCTTGCGTTGGATGATGTCCCAAGGTCCAGGATGGGCCAATGTTCCCGCTTCGGGCCGATCCCCACGCCCGATCACCGGCCGAGGAGCCTCGACGCAGGTCCCCCGCATGAATCGCACCATCAAGAGCATGGCCGTCCTGGTCAGTGGGTTCATCCTGCTGTCCTTCGGTGTCGTCGTCGTGAACCAGACCGCCGGCGTCGTCTCCCTGGCGAGCGAGGTCCACCCGATGCTGGGCAAAGGAACGCTCGTCGTCCTGCTCGGCTCGTACGGCGCCTTGATCGGCGTGCCGGTCGTCCTCTTCTTCCGCCTGCCGAAGTCGCTCGACCCCCCTCTGAGCGAGGACGACCCCGACTTCGACGGCCACCTCGACCGCCTCCGCTCCCGCCTCGCCACCAACCCCGTCGTCACCGAGCCCGAACTGAACACCCGTGACGGCCTGCACCGCGCCATCGGGCAGCTCGACCAGCGCGCCGACGACCTCGTCAAGAGCACCGCCTCGGTCGTCTTCCTCTCGACCGCCGTCTCACAAAACGGCCAGTTCGACGCCCTGATCGTCCTGGCGGCTCAGTCCCGGATGGTCTGGCAAATCGCCCACCTCTACCACCAGCGGCCGACCGTCCGCGACATGACCCGGCTCTACGCCAACGTCGCCGTCACCGCCTTCGCCGCCGGAGCGATCGACGAAATCGACCTGAACCAGCAGGTCCAGCCGATCCTCGGCTCGACCCTCGGCTCTGCCGCCGGCGTCATCCCCGGCATGCAGGTCGCCGCCACCGTCCTGGTCAACTCCGTCATGTCCGGCACCGCCAACGCCTACCTGACCCTTCGCGTCGGCCTCATCGCCAAGCGCTACTGCGGTGCGATCGTCGTCCAGCCCAAGCCCGCGCTGCGCCGCGCCGCCTCGGCCGAGGCCGCCAGGATGCTCGGCGCCATCGTCTCCAGCGGCACCAAGACCATCTCCGCCGCCATCTTCGGCGCCGTCCGCGACAAGGGGGTCCAGACCCTCGACGGCCTCAAGCAACGGGCCACCTCCACCGCCACCGCCGTCGGCTCCTCCGCCCGAGGCGCCAGCACCCGCTTCGCCGGCCTCTTCCGCCGCGCCGACGGCCCCATCGGGCCCGAGGCCGCCGGCGGCTGATCGGCGGTCGCTTCCCCCCTTCGCACCGATCCGCCATCCGAGGTGCCCCCATGCCCGCCGAGCACGACCCCGACGACCTGGAATCCGGGCTCGAACGATCGGCCTCCGGGAGCCCGATCTACCGTCACCAACAACCCGATCGCGACTGGTCGCCTCCCGAGTCGCCGGCCCTTTTCCTGGAGGAGATCGAGGCCCACCTGAAACGGCACATCGGCGAGGTCGAGCATGTTTTCCACGAACTCGTCTCCGACCTGGTCCACCTCGACGTCCTCCTGATCCCGGAGGCCGACGACCGGCCGTTCAAGGTCCTCGTGACCAGCGGGGTGAGCGAACAGCCGATGGCGGTCCCCGAGGGCCTGGAGGAATTCCGCAGGGCCGAACTGATGATCGCCCTGCCCCACGACTGGCCACTCTCCGAGGAAGACCTCCGCGACGAGGCCAATTACTGGCCCATCCGTTGGCTCAAGAGCGTCGGCCGCCTCCCCCACGAGTATCAGACCTGGATCGGCTGGGGCCACTCGATCCCCAACGGCGATCCCGCCGAGCCGATCGGGGGGACCGGCTTCGTCGGCGTCGTCCTCCTCCCCCCCTACGGCCTCGACCCCGAGATCTTCCGGCTCACCACGGCCTCGGGAGAGCCGATCACCTTCTACTTGCTGGTCCCTCTCTACCCCGAAGAGATGGCGCTGAAGCTCGACCAGGGCATCGACGCGATCGAGGACCGATTCGACGACATCGGCTTCGTGCTCGACCCCGATCGACCCAACGTCGCCCGCGACGGCCGAGGGTCGTGAGCCGGACCGATCCGCCCCGCCCCGAACCTCCGAACCTCCCCCCATGAACCTCCCCGTCATCCCCGACGGCCGCTACTTCGTCGTCCGGGGCCGCCTCTGGCGCATGGCCAACCCGGCGCTCGACCCCGCCGAGCGCTCCCGCCTCCAGCGCGAGCTCATGAGCGCCCGATCCTCCCTCGGCCACGCCCGACGCTCCGGAGACGCCGACGCCCGCCGCCTCGCCCGCTCCCGGATCGACGCCGCCAAGGTCGCCCTCGGCGAACGCGGCCCCCCCTGGTGGACCGACGGCGCCCCCGACTACAATCGCCGCATGGCCGTCAACACCCCCTACCGCTCCTGGTTCGAGCAGCTCCCCCCCGATCCCGACCCCGACCCGAGCGACCGCCCCTGACAACCCGAGGCCCCTCATCGGACGACGAAGACCATCCCTCGCCGGTTCATCCTGCAAATCTCCTGACGCTCGAAGGTTTCCCCTCTCCCCCGCCCTCGGGGGAGAGGGGGGCCGTCAGGCCGGGTGAGGGGGGCCGGGATCGATCCTCTCAGCATCTCTGGCAAGATGCTCCACTCACTGCCTGGCATCGCGTTTGCCGTTTCTCACAATCGTGTAGACGCGAATCGCCGCCCTTGACCCCTTCTCCATCCCGAACCCGACGGACGACCACCATGTCTCGCCCCCGCGTCCTGAACGTCGGCCAGTGCGGCTACGACCACTCCTCCATTGCGCGCTTCCTGCAGCAATCCTGCAACGCCCAGGTCGACGCCGCCGATTCCAGCACCGAGGCCCTCGACACGCTCCGATCCGACCCGAAGCGCTACGACCTCGTCCTGGTCAACCGCGTCTTCGACCGCGGCGGCGAGTCCGGCCTCGACCTGATCAAAACCCTCCGCGCCGACCCCACCCTCGCCGAAGTCCCCCTCATGCTCGTCAGCAACTACCCCGACGCCCAGCAACAGGCCCTCGACCTCGGCGCTCTCCCCGGCTTCGGCAAGTCCGACCTCGGCGACTCCACCACCGCCCAGCGCCTCCGAGACGCCCTCTCCTCCGACGGCGGCTTCTAACCGAACCCGCCCTCGCGCCGTGCATCCTCCTCTCCTGCCCGAGCATCCTCCGCCTCCGCCTCCGCCCCCGGTCACGGACCCGCCTCATCGGCGCGTGGAACCAGAACCACTGGCGGCACGACACGCAATGCTCTGAGGCACGGCCGCCAAACGCCTCCCGAGACGTGGGGAAACCCAAGCATGAGCCATTCCCATGAGCACGGCCCGAGAAACTACGGCCTGGCGTTCGGGCTCGGCGTGGTCCTCAACCTCGTCTATATCGCCGTCGAGACGGGCTACGGCTTCTGGGCGAACTCACTCGCGCTGCTGGCCGACGCGGGGCATAACCTGACCGATGTGCTCGGCCTGCTCATGGCCTGGGCCGGCTACGCGATGGCCCGGATCCCGCCGACCGAGCGACACACCTACGGCTGGCGCGGCTCAACCATCCTCGCCGCCCTATTCAACGGGCTGATCCTGCTGGCCGCCGTCGGCGCGATCACCTGGGAGGCGATCCGCCGCTTCTCCGAACCAGCCGAGCCGGGCGGCCTGACCATCGTCGTCGTCGCCGCGATCGGCGTCGTGATCAACACCGCAACCGCGCTGCTGTTCCTCAAGGGCCGCGAGGGCGACCTCAACATCCGAGGCGCCTTCCTGCACATGGCGGCCGACGCGGGCGTGTCGCTGGGCGTCGTCATCGCCGGTCTCGGCATCCGCTGGACCGGCTGGAACTGGATCGACCCGACCACCAGCCTGATCATCGCCGCGGTCATCTTCTCCAGCACCTGGGGCCTGCTGAGAGAATCGGTCAATCTCGCCGTCCAGGCCGTCCCCTCGGGAATCGACCCCTCCGCAATTCGGGATTACCTCAGCTCCCTGGCCGGCGTCGAGGACGTGCATGACCTACACATCTGGGCCATGAGCACCACCGAAGTGGCCCTCACCGCCCACCTCGTCAAACCCGATCCCGTCGGCGACGATGAGCTGCTGACCCGCGTCGCCGACGAGCTGCACGACCGCTTCGGCATCGAACACACGACCCTCCAACTCGAGCGCCGCCGGGCCGAATCCTGCCGTCAGGCCGCGCCCGGCTCCCTCTGAACCACCCTTGGCATTCGCGGCGGAGCGGCTGGGGTCATCCTGACCCCAGTCCTTATTCGGCTCTGATCAGGAGGACTGGAGGCGACACGACCCCAGCCACCCCACCGCCACGGCGAGCGGCTCAGGCGGCTCGTCGCCGTCGCCGCAACCACCCAGCTCCAATCAAGGCGACGCCGAGGAGGCCGCTGGCAAAGGTGGAAGGCTCGGGGACGGCGGCAACCTCGAACCCGGTGATCTGACGGATACCGACGTTCGGGTCTCCGATCCGCCGCTCGCCGTAGAGCAGCGCCGATCCGTCCCGCGTGAAGGAGAAGAACGACGGGTAGTAGCCCCCGTCCCAGCTGACGTTCGAGGCGAACCTGCCGAGATACCTCCCTTGCCTGCTGTAGCGATCGATCGCCCCTGCGGACTCATTCGCAATGAAAACCTCGCCGCTATTCGGATTGATCGCGATGCCTCCCGGGGAGCCCGACATGGGCGCGAAGGGTCTGTAAAACCCGGTTGAGGTGAGGTTGAAGAGCTGCCGGTCGGAATAATCCGCCACGAACAGGCCTTTACCACCGAACGCGAGCGCAGGATACAAGCCCGAGCCGGAGTACACCGTGCTGGACGTAGAAGTGACCGTATCGAAGGCCACAACCTTGTCTCTGCTGGAGATGATGAGCTGGCCAGCATACGCCCCAAACGTCGAAGGCGCCACCGCCATCCCCATCAGTTCGCCGCCGATGTTCTCCACCAGGGTCGCCCCGGCCCCTGGGTTTGTCGTGTCGAGACGGTAGATTTCCCCAATATTTGTGCCGACATACAGATCATTTCCAACTAACTCGATACCGAGAGGGATGCTGTTGAGGCTCTCGAGGGAAGCGGTCCCGCCGGCGTTGTGGCGGTAAACGTTTCGGGTGGACGCCCCCGTGAAATAGATGTTGCCCGCGCCGTCGTCGGTGATCGAGCCAAAGCTGTTCGTCCCGGAAATCGTGGTGACAGCCTGGTCCGTATAGCCAGACA
Source organism: Tautonia marina (assembly GCF_009177065.1). Taxonomy (NCBI): domain Bacteria; kingdom Pseudomonadati; phylum Planctomycetota; class Planctomycetia; order Isosphaerales; family Isosphaeraceae; genus Tautonia; species Tautonia marina. The sequence continues at coordinate 61,774 of NZ_WEZF01000027.1, read as the reverse complement.
CATGCAGGACGATCCCCGCGTGGACTTCCACCGAGGAGCCGATTGCCACGATCACCGCCATCGCCGCGACCATCCGCCAGATCAGGTTGCTCATCATGCTGCTCTCCTCCGATCAACGCCCCCGGTGGCGCCCCGCGACACGCAGGGGCGCACGGTCACAGGTCCCCTCGCGATGCCACGACCGCTCGGCAATCCTCGGAGCCCGGAAGCCTCCAGGACCTTCATGGCGATCCCGGCCCGGAATCGAAGGCCAGGGCGAAAATTTTCTGGCCGCAAAGGGGAATCGGGCAAGAAGGAGCGGCACGAACCGAAGCCATAACACCAGTCCCTGGAAACCGGTTACGGAGTCCTGATCGACGACTCTCCGAGAACCGCAGGCGCCGCCCCTGGCATCCACCCGGGATCCTCCACCCCGATGCCTCCCCCGCCTCTCGTCCTTGTTCGACGGGACCAAGCCCCGCGCCTGTGTTCGTTCCACCGACTGAGGGTCCTCGGGGTCGTGCTCGGCTCGGAAACGTCTGTCCCACGGAGGCACTGGTGGCGAGCCACCCGTGCCACACGGCCGGGCGAGCGGATTCCCGGACCCTTCGGGCGGATTTTGTGACTATTCCTACCCATTTCCTCGATCCTATCAGCGTGGGGCATTCGCCTGCCCCGCCCGGTCACGGCGCGAGCGGCCCCCGATTCCTTTGCTCGGGCCGTTCTGTCACCGCGTTCTTTGACAATCCACACTGCGTCCACCACAACTACGCAACCGCCGTCCTTCCGGAAGACCCCAATGCCCCGACGCCCGGGACGCCTCTCAGGGCCTCCGGCCCACGATGCCAGTCCGCCCCGCGTGATAACGAAGCCGGTTGTGTTCACTCCGCCCGCGCGAAACGAACCCATCGCCCCTGCCCTCGTCCTCGAAACGAACCCGATCACACCTCGCCAGCGGCGGCGAAACGAACCCGATCGTTCCGGCTCCGACCCGTGCGAAACGAACCCGTTGTTCCGGGAGCCTCGTGACGAAACGAACCGCCTCCAGCACCTCAAGCTTCAACCAACAAACGACTTCCAGCCCAACCCCGGAGCGCACCGAACCCAACACCGCGGCGCACCTGAAGGCGCACCTCGGCAGGGTGGCTGGGCTCATCCCGCCCAGGTCCGCTCCTGCTCCCGATCAGGAGATCTGGGGGCGACACGCCCCGGCCATCACGCCGCCCGACATCGCGCCGACCTCCTGCGATCGGGAGGCATTGAGGGGCCCCCGCATGCCCCGTCGATCAACCCGCGCGGCAACGCTGGGCGGCCGCTTCCTCCAAACGGGGGTCGGCCGCCCTTTTCGCAATGCGTGACGATATCGCGAGACCCTGGCGACTCGCCTCAAGGCACGCTTCGATCAGACCGACCTGCCGCCTCGTCGGGCGAGCAAGCGGGCCATCGGCCCCAGACCGGCCAGGGTCGATTGCGGAGCGGAGCGAAGGCTCCAGTACCGTGCCGGGGTCGGCTGGTTGATCGGTTGTTGCGTGGAGACGAGCGGCAACCTTCGTCTCACCTGGGTGGGCCTCACAACCACTGGCCTGGTCCGTGGGGCCCATGAGCGAGGACGCGAAGCACCGTTGTGCAACGGAACGTGAACCGGGCCGGGTGCTGGAGTGACGACCGGTTCGGGCTGGGCGAAGACGACGAAGTCGCAGACTTCGTCAGGGATGGCCGGTTCGACGAGGCCGCCGCGATGGCGGTCCTGGTTGTGCCCGCCATCGAGCGCCATGCGGTCGCTCACCTTATGGCCGCGAATCCGGTGCGAGAATCCGATGTCGTTGCCGACGCCCGCCAGGACGGTCTCAACCAGACCATCGTCGCCAGCGTCAAGGATGTTGTCACCATTTCCGCCATCGACGTGATCGAACCCAAGGCCGCCAAGCATGACGTCGTTGCCGTCGCTGGGCAGGCTTGGGTTGCGCGGGCCGTGGACGGTGTTGGCGGTTTCGGGAGTGCCGCCGAGCATGACGTCGTCGCCATCACCGCCGTACATCGAATCGTCGTCGTTGCCGCCCCAGAGGGTGTCGTTCCCCGTGAGACCGAACATGAGGTCGTTGCCGTCGCCGCCGTTCAGGAAGTCGTCGCCGGCGCCGCCGACCATGGCGTCGTTTCCTGTGCCGCCGTGGAGGGCATCATTTCCGGCGGAACCCCAGATCTGGTCGTTTCCGTCGTCGCCGAAGAGGGTGTCGTCTCCGGCGTCGCCGACGATGGCATCGTCGTCATTGCCACCGCTGATCAGGTCATTCCCATCGAGTTCGGGGTTGCCAGGTTCGCCGGGGGCGAGACCGCCGCAGAGGCGATCGCGGCCGTCGACACCGTAGATGGTGTCGGCACCCAGGCCACCGTGAATGAGGTCGTCCCCTTCGTCGCCGACGAGAAGGTCATCGCCCAGGTTGCCCTGAATCTCGTCGTTGTCATCGCCGCCGGAGATGGTGTCGTTCCCATCGCCGCCGGAGATGGTGTCGTTCCCATCGCCGCCGGAGATGATGTCGTCGCCATCGGCCCCAGAGATCGTGTCGTTCCCATCGTCGCCGGAGATGGTGTCGTCGCCATCGCCGCCGGAGATGGTGTCGTTCCCATCGCCGCCGGAGAGGGTGTCGTCCCCCTCATCGCCGAAGATCGCGTCATCCCCCCCTTCGCCGGAGATGGTGTCGTTGCCCACGTTCCCGTTGAGGGTGTCGTTGCCTTGACCGCTGGCGATGGGCTGCAGGCTCGATTCGCCGCAATCGGCGTCGGAGTCGCCGTAAATCAGATCATCGCCGAGGCCCCCCGCGATGGTGTCGTCCCCCGCACCGCCGCCGATGGTGTCGTTCCCCGCGTCGCCATTGATGGTGTCGTTGCCGTCGTTCCCGGCGAGGAGGTCGTTGCCATCGCCGCCGTTGATGGTGTCGTCGCCACCGGCCCCGTAGATCGAGTCGTTGCCGGCACCACCGTTGAGCAAATCGTTGCCGTCGTTGCCACAGATCTGGTCATCTCCCTCGCCACCGTCGATGGTGACCGGGCACAACCCGCCCGCGCCGGACAGGTTATCATTTCCACGGCCGCCATTGATCGTGCCGTTGGCCATGACGAAGTCGTTGCCGTCACCGGCATTGATGACCAGGCCGATCTCCTCCGACGCCTCGGGAGAGGCCATCACCGTGTCGTTGCCGGCATTCGTGTTCAGGATCAGCACGTCGTCGTTTGGCCCGAACGGACAGCTCGCCAGCGAGTTGAGGATCACGACGTTGGCGTTCTGCGTCTGCTCCACATTGACCATGCCCGGGCCCGGGGTCGTGATGCTGACCTCGTCGGCGATGTTCGGATTCTCAATCGAGACCGTGTCGCGAACGGCATCGAGGCCCAGATCAAGCGTGACGAGTCGCACGTCCGTATCACGGAGATTGCCGACCTGAATGTCGTCGGAACTCGTTGACGCGCCAAGGAAGATCGACTCGACGGTATGAACCCCCAGATTCCTCGACCCCACCGACGAGGTGATGACAACCCCGACTCCGTTCGCGAGAACGGCGAGATTGTTCCCGATGACCGCTGAGCCGAAGAACTCCAGATGGTCGTTCCCCTCGCCTCCCTCGTAAAGACCGCTGCCGTTGACGCTGATCAGCGTGTCCGATCCGGCATTGCCGTAAACCGAGTTCTGGCCAGAACCGCCAGTCAGGACATCGTTGCCATCGCCACCGTTCAGCACGAGCGAGCCGCTGAAGCCCGCGGCGTTGATCACGTTCGCCAGCATCCCACCCGTGAGAATCGCCTCTTCGACACCGCTCAGCAGGAGCGTTCCCTGCGAGGCACCCGTCGCTGAGCCGACACTGGCCAACGATGTGTCGGAAAGGATCAGATCGGAATCGCCGGTCGCCTTGATCAGGTCTCCCGACCCCGTTCCAGCGTCGAACGTGAACGAACCGCCCGAGGACGGCAGGCGAAAATTGGTGCCGATGGTCAGCGTGTCGTTCCCGCCGAAGGATCGAATCGTAAAGGTGTCCAGGTCTTCGGCCACCAGCGGAGTCAGGACGGTGAACTCGTCATTCTCGGAGAAGACGTCATCGGTTTCGATGATGAACTCGTCCACATCGAAGAACGTCACCGATTCAAACGCCACGCCCCCGTCATGCGTGCCCGTGACGATGTTCCGGTCGGGACCCGCTTGTGCGACGGTCAACACAGTTCGATCGGTCGTCTTCAGCGTGTAAGAGGCCACGTTGCTGATCAGCAGCGGCTCAAGGTCCTCAAACGTGATCGTGCTGACAATCGATCCAGTGTCGACATCGATCTCACCATCGCCCGTGTTGGAGCCAGGGCGATAAACCAGGTCATCGTCGCGACCGCTCCGCCGGATTCGAAGCTCGTCATTGCCGCGGCGGCCATCAACGAATACCGGCAAATCGAAGTCGCCCTCGATGATGAAGGTGTCATCGTCATTGGAACCGATCAGCCGAAGCTCAGTCACCTCGGCAAGGTCGACCGAACCCAGAGATCGACCGTTCACAAAAATCGTGATGTCATCATCCGTATTATCGACAACCACGCTAATGAGGTCGGGCACACCGTCCTGGCCGTCGTCCTGGTCGTCCATGTCCAGGGTCAACGGGCCGGCCTGCGTCAGGATCGGGTCAATGAAGCTTGTCGTGAATTGCGGCGCATACGCCCAAAAATCAGAGGAGTCGAAGTCAGCTCCGCCTCGCCCGTACGACGCGATGCCGATGATCGACCGGCCCACCAGCAACGGGCCTCCCGAGTCACCCTGCCCCAGCGCCGCCTCGGACGTATCAAAGCCAGCAGGCGGCATCTGGAACAACGCGCCGATGATGCCGTTCTGGAACATCGATCCGCCGTCACCGCCATTGAGATCATCCGTTGATTCAAGCTGATTATAACCGACGCGTTTAATGCCCGAGGTGCCGGTCTGCTGCCCCTCGGTGCCCGTGCCCGTATTGCCATAACCGATGATCTGCGAGCCACGGAAGATGTACTCGAAGGTGTCACCCACGTTCGGCACGTTGGGGAAGGCCGAATTGACGGTGATCACCTGGGTCGTGTCGTCAAGGTTGCTGACCGTCCGGGCAAGACCCGCGTTGGGCCCGTCAAGGAAGCGAATGAGGATGTCGTTTGTGTTCCGGACATCGTTGGCGGTGATCATTCCACTGCTGTCGACGAACGAGCTTGCCGTGGGATCGGCCCCCACGGTGCCATCTTTGGGATCGGCAATCGAGAATCGCTCGGCACCCACGGGCGCATAATTCGGCAGAATCATCACGGCGACGTCGAAGCCATCGGAAATGTTGTCGCCGCCTCCCCACATGGGATGAACAATCACGTTCGCTTGCGGAACGTTCATCCGAATGACGCGATCACCCGGCATGTTGAAGGTAACGGAGTAGTTCGTGCTATCAGCCACCCCGTCGCCGTCGTCATCGACACAATGCGCAGCCGTTAAGATGTGGCGGCCCGTCGGCAGCAGCGATCCCGTGCAACCCCCCAGATTGGCAATCCCGTCGAACCCCGACCCGGGCAGGACCTGCGGTGGCACACCGATCGCGCCGATGACCGGCGTCACTCTGTCTTCAAGCCGCTCCAAGCTTGTGAAGAACCGCCTTTTCCGCCCCTCCTCTGCCAGATGTCGGCGAGCCGACCCGCGCAGACCTGCTCGTCGCACTTGTTCTCCGCCTCGATGACCGCTCATTGGTGAGTTCTCCACTGGAGAGTTGGAATGAATCCCGCAGGTCTCCACTACCGCACCACGGGCTCGATCGTCACCCATGGCGAGATGATGTACGGGCTCAGAAAGATCGAAAACTCATGAAAGTTTCGAATGTAAATTTGTCTGCTCTTCTAGCATTCAAGATTACGCATACGCTAACACCGAAAGAGCTCTGAGCATCAGTAGAGGTCAGAGCCAAGTCCAAACTATCTCAATTTGACAAGAAAGGCAAAATGGTAACTCTAAGAAATTTAAATTGCTTGGGCCGTGTGAAGACTTTTTGCCGATTAAGCAAACTTCGTTGCTGAGCCCGGCCTCAGCCCCCTCCGATCGCAACCCCGACGGGTTCGAGCACGGAATCAGAGTCACACACGGAATCAGGGTCATCCTGAATATTGACATTTGTCATAGGACGAGGCCGGCCTGGCCTCTTATTCGCCTGGCTTGCATTCAAGACATTGCGTTTTCTCGGTCCTCGAACACAATCAGCCGGCCGTGCGATCGGATTCTTTGACCCTTCTGGAGTTTTTGTGACTACCCCTCGCAATTTCCTCGATCCTATGAGCGTGGGGCATTCATCACGCTCGCCCGATTGCCGGGCGAGCATTCCCCGAATCGTTTTCTCGTTCCGTCGCGCCAGCGAGGCTCTTTGACAATCCGCACCGCATCCGCCACCGTCAGGCGACGACGTTTTTTTTCGAAGACCTCAACGCCTCGGGCCGCAGAAAACCTCGCGGGACATCTGACCCACGATGCTACTCCGTCCCGCGCGAAACGAACCCAGTTGGGTTCACTCCGCCCGCGCGAAACGAACCCATCGCCGCTCCCGTTGGTCTCGAAACGAGCCTCTTGCCCGCTCGCCATCGGCGGCGAAACGAACCCGATTGGTTCGGGCTCCCCTCCGTACGAAACGAACCCATCGCACCTGGAGACCCGGCACGAAACAAATCCCCTGAATCAGCCCAACCTTGATCCACCAAATGACTTCCAGCCCACTCCCAAAGCGCACCAAACCGCGCACCGAGGCGCACCGGAAGGCGCACCGAGCCCGCAACCAAGGCGCACCGGCCCGTCTCGAACGCCTCGCCGGAAGGCGCACCGAGAGGCGCACCAACAGGCGCACCGAGAGGCGCACCCGGCAGCGCACCCGAGCTATCGGCATCGGGTGCGAGCCACCGGGACGAGCCGAGCAGAGTGGACCAGAATCAGGGGTTGGTCAGGTTCGGCATCCAGAGGGTCCCCTGGACTTCGGGGATCTCGCCCGAGGGGGGATAGGTCGAGCGGACCGACTCGCGGAGCAAGCGGGAAAGCTCGGTGATCGTTTCGACGTGATTCGGGCAGTCGGCCAGGTTGGTCTGTTCGAGGGGGTCGGCCTCGTGGTCGTAGAGTTCGAGCCCGCGGTTCCCGTCGTCCCATTCGGTGTAGCGCCAGCGGGGGGTTCGAATCGAGTAGCCGAAGAACCTCCCCTGCCCGCCTCCTCCCCGGGTCACCTGGCTAAGCGACCAGCCGCGGCCGGGGGCTTCCGGATCACGGAGCAAGGGAACGAGGCTCTGCCCCTGAAGGTTCTCCGGCGCCTCGACTCCGCACAGCTCGGCCAGGGTCGGGTACAGATCGATCAGACCCACCGGAGCAGGAGCGACCGTCCCCCCTTTCGAAACGCCCGGCGCCGCGATGATCATCGGCACCCGGGCACTCTCCTCGAACAGGCTCATCTTCTGCCAGAGGCCATGCTCGCCCAGGTGATAGCCGTGGTCACTGGTCATGACGACGATCGTGTTCTCGGCCAGGCCGAGCCGATCGAGCGCATCAAGCACCCGGCCGACCTGAGCATCCATGAAGCTGATGCTGGCGTAGTACGCCTGAATCGCCTCGCGGCGCAGCTCGTCGGTCAGCTTGTCCTGCTCGCGCTTGGCGCTCATCAGGCCGGCGGGAGGGATGTCCTGCTGGTCCTCCTCAACCCCTTCCACCAGGGAGATTTGCTCACGCGGATACTGTTTGAAATAATCTTCCGGCGCGACGTACGGCGTATGAGGCCGATAGAAGCCGACGGCCAGGAAGAACGGCCGATCGGCCTGCCGGGCGCAGCGTTCGAGGACCCACTCGGCATCGCTGGCCATGATGCCGTCGGTGTGGTACTCGTCGCTCTTGGGAGAGGCATACCAGCTCAACGTGCCGCCGAACTGGCCAGGGGTGAGGGTAAAGATCTTCGGCTCTTCCTCCAGCCGATCGACCCCGGCCGGGTTCAGTTCCAACTCCCATGAGCCGGGGTCGTCGTGCCCGTTCGTGCCGATCGACCGAGGCACCCCGTAGTGATACAGCTTGCCGATCCGGGCGGCGAAGTAACCATCGAGCCGGAACGCCTGCGGCAAGCTGACGTGAGACGGGATCGACTGACGGAAGATCTGAGCATTACTCAAGATCCCCGTACTGTTCGGATATAGACCCGTGAGCATCGAGTTGCGGCTCGGCCCGCAAAGGGGGAACTGGCAATAGGCCCGGTCGAACCGAACCCCTCGCGCCGCGAGGCGATCGATATTGGGGGTTTTCATCTGGGGATGACCATACGTGTTCAACGCATTGTTCAGGTCATCGGAGATGAGAAACAGGACGTTCGGCCGGTCGGCCGCATCGGCCGAGGAGAACGGAGCCAGGGCGACCACCCCGACCAGCACGACGAACCGCGACGCGATCCCAGAAGTCATGACTCATCCTTTCCGCAATGGGTGTCCGATGCGACCGTCTCGAATCCGATCCCGGAGCCGGAACCGATCAGAGCGTGATCTCGATCGTGGCGTCGTTCCCCTTTCGGGCGGCCAGGCCGCGTCGTTCGACCGATCGGCCCGACTCGGGATCAAGAACGCGAATCGTGTACAACCCTTCGGTAAAGGTGAAGGGCCGCCAGCGGGAACCTGCAAGCCGAAGGCCATAGATCGGCTCATTCGTCGATTCGTCGATCACCTGGACGACCGGCCGATCGACGCCCCGAACGACGACCTCGGGCAACTCGGCCCGAGCCGCTCGGGCGCCGCCGTTGTCAAGCTGAGACACCGTGACCGGCCAGCCGGGGAACTGGGTGCCCGGCTCGGTCGGGTCGGCCAAGAGGGGCCAGCATTCGACCGTGATCGTCCGGTCGGCTTTGTGGAACCGGACGACACCGAAGCCGGCCGACTTGTCCGTCTCGGCCTCAAGCACACCGACGCCGGGCCTTCGCTCTGGCTTCGGATTGGCGCAGGCCAGGACGGTCAAGGGATGGTCGAAGCTGTCCCGGAAGTCGCCCAGCTCCTCGGGAGCCCCGCTGGGCCGGTTCTCCCCCGGAGACTCGGGCCAGAACCACCGAGGGTACAGGTTGTTCACCGCCGGGCTGGCGAAGGCGACCCCGGCGTCTCGGTGCGCGTCGATCCCGTAATGGACAACGGCCGGCAGGTGCTGGTCGCCGGCCAGGTGGAAGGCGAAGGCGCGTCGCAAGGCCCGGACGGCCTCGTCGCGGGGGGTCTGCGGCCAGCCATTAGTGTCGTAGTCGGCGATGAGCCGGTTGTCGGGCTGACCGTGGTGGGTGGCCATCGCCGTGAAGATGGTCTGCGAGAAGACGGCCTTCATGTCGACCCCTCGCCAGTCGTCGGCCCACTCCTGGAGGAAGCGAAGCTGCGGATCGCCCAGCAATTCCAGGCCGGGCCGGTCGGCGGTTTCCGGGTCGAAGTCGGGATCGACCACGTGGTCGGCGCGGCCGCTGGTGGTGGGGGGCACCTTGCCGTCGGGGCCGCTCTTGTACTGGCGATCGGCGAGGATGGCGAAGCCAATGCCGCCGTAGATCAGGGGGCCGTAATAGCCGGTGATCCCCTGAAGGCCCGGCTCGGCGGGAGAGTCGGGGTGGTGAGCCGTCTCGATCGCGTGGACGACGTTGACGAACTCGGCCATCTGCTTGTAGCCCCCCTTCGACTCGGCCTCGGAGGTGTTGCCGGGGGCCTTCTTGCCGCCTTCTCCCCAGAGGTTGCCGTGGTAGACGTCGTGATCGTCGGGAATGGCGATACTTGGGCGATCTCGGGTCAGGTCGCGCCAGGTCCAGCCATGCTGATACCACTTGCGCAGGAGGTCGAGCAAGGCAATGTCCACGTCGTTCCGCTCGACGCCGAAGCCGCCGGTCGACTCGTAGAACTGGTCGCCGGTGAAGGCGATCAGGTCGGGGTCAAGCTTCGCGACGCTCGCCACGCAGGCCTCGTTCGGGAAGGCGTAGTGGGCGTTGCAGGAGATGTCGGCCACGGTCAAACGCTCGGCCTCGACCGGATCGCGACGGATGAGGCCGTCGAAGGAGTCCTCTCGGGTCGATCCGTCGGTGAAGCGTTCGACATACGACAGGCGATAAGGGGTGTCGACCTGATCATCCCACCCTTCAACCCGAAAGGTGGCGAGGAACGATCGGGGGTCAATCCTCCCCTCGGCAACGGGTTGCCACGAGCCGTCCCGATCGATGAGCAGGCGGACCGATGGCTCATCGTCCGGGCCGAGGGGGGGCATCTGCACCGACATCTTCATCGTGCCGCCGTGCAGAGTGTACTGGTTAAAGAGGATCGGGCCGAAGCGGTGGTCGTCGTGGGCCTCGACCTTCGAGCCGGAGACGCTCCAGTCGGCGAACCACCAGGTCCCGGCCGGGGGAGCGTTCGGGTTACTCGCCTGCTGCGCCGCGGGACGAGGAGGGCCGAAATTGCTCACGAGGGCGAGGTTGCCGACCAGCGATGCCCCCGGCACTCCCGAGCGCTCGACCGTGCCCAGCACGCGGTCGTCCTTCGGGTCGATGGCCGAGAGCGTCAGGCGGAATCCGTCCTGGTCGGGGTCGATCGTGAGGCGAAGCTCAACCTCCTCGACGTTCAAGTCGACCGGGTCCGAGGCGGCCTCGGAACCGTCGCCAAGCACCAGGCGACCGTTGGTGCGCAGGCCGGCCGGGAATCCCGAACCATGCACCAGGTTGTTGCGGTAGTCCCCCAGCGGCCCCCGAACGCCAATCGAGAAGCCGGCCGATCCGGTCGCCTCAGCCAGCGGGCCGCCGTCGAGCGATCCCAGCCGGACACTCATGCGAAGCGTCCCCGGGCGATCGGCCAGGTCATGCGTCAGCAGATGCAACGATCGGCCGGTGGCGGGGCGAAGGCACTCCAGCCGCCCGCCTCGAATCCGCCAGTCCTGCAGCGGGTTCGACCAGAAGGCGGCGCCGGGCCAGACGCGATCGGGAACACGTTCCCATCGGCTGCGGAACTCGGCCTCCGGTCGGTCCTCGGCGCGTCCTGCTCGCGGCAGGGCGGAGAGGGCCGCGGTCGCCGCGGCGGAATCAACGAGGAACGACCGGCGAGAGACGGAAGACTTGCTCATGATGGGAGAGGCTCGGTACGGATCGAATCGAAGTGGCCGGCCCACGGTGATCGGGGACGTTCCCCCGAAGCCTCGCTCATCCTAATCCGTCCGAGCAGCCAGCGAAACAGACCAGACCAAGCGCGAGGAGTCCGGCGATGTCCGAGGACGTGGACCCACCCGTCAGCCCCACCGCGATGCCGAGAACCGCATCGTCACCGCCCAGACCAGGAAGACACGCGAATGAAGCCGCCAGCGCCAGGGGGCACAGGTCTGGAATCCGGCCAGGAGGGGAGCAATGGCGGGGTCGTGCCGCAAGGCAGCGAGGATCTGATTCGGGTGCAATCCGTGGTAGTGAGCGCCGGAGCGCAAGAGCCAGGGCAGCAGCTCGGCGAGACGCTCATCGGGGGTCTCCGGCAGTGCGGGGAAACACTTCGAGGAGGCGATATCGGTGATGAGGGTCGCCCGGCCGATCGGCCCCGCCAGGCGGGCGAGCAGGCGGAGATGGCCGCGGCGGATCGCCTCCATCACGGCCGTTCCTCTCGGGTGATGATCGCCGAGGGCGTGGGCTGTGGTGTCGGTCAACTGGCTGAGGATACAGGTCGAGGCGACATGGTCGAATGGTCCCGGCAAGACCAGTGGAACCCGGTTGCCGGGCCAGGTGGCCAGGGCGTCGAGATCGGCCGGGCGCACCTCAGCGCGGGGGGACCACGAGGCGATCGTCTCGACCATCGCCGTCAGGTCCAGACCGCCGTGCAGGTGAATCCCCGGGTGATCGGCCACCCCTTGCCGTGCAACCCCTTCGGCGAGGGCCGTCGGGTCGAGGTCGACAAGATGAACCTCGCGGTAGCGTTCCAGAAGGGCTGGCAGGTCAAGGTCGTTGGTGTTCCCGGCCCCCAGGATGCAGAGCCGACCGCCCGGAGCCGTCGTGAGCACGGCCGACACCTGGTGGCGGTGATCAGCGAACACCTCCCACTGACCTCGGGTCGAGGTGTTGAATCCGGCCTGCCGCTGGCGAGGATCATGAATCATGGACCATCGTCACGCAAGAGCTTCCATCAATGTCTGAGCACAGGCGAATCCGCTCTGAATCGCCCCCTCGATCGACCCTCGCAAGGCCCAATCGCCGCAGGCGGCCAGGCAGGCATCGGGGTCGATCAGGCAAGGGGTTCCCAAAGGCTCAACCGGTTGGGCAAAGAGCCATCGGTGGAGCGACTCCAGGCGAGGCGGGCCAAGGCGGATCGCAAACGACTCCTCGACGGCCAACCGCAAGAGTCGGACAACCTCCGAGGGATCGGAATCGCGGTGGGCCTCGGACCAGGTGTGATTCGCCTGGACAACCAGGGCGGGCGAATCCGGTCGGCCCGGTTTGCTCTGTTCGTTCGACGCCCAACGCAGGACGGGATGATCGCATCGGATGCCGTCGAACGGCAAGGCCGTTCTGCTCTCCGGAGCGATCATCCAGGAGAAACAGACCGCCATCGGAATCGGTTCGAGTGTCGCGGCCAGTTCCGAATGCTCGCGAAGCAAGGCGGCAGCCTGCGCGGGGGGAGCCGTCACGATCAGCGCGTCGAACGGGCCGTACGAGGAGCCGTCTCGATCGATGATCGTCCAGCCCCCGGCCGATCGTTCGAGCCGATTGACATGAACGCTCACACGCACGTCAATCTCTTGAGCGAGCCTCTGGCCGATCGTCCCCATGCCGGGAACCCCCACCAACCGAGGGGGATCGGGAAGCTCCGGCACCAATCGGCCGGCTTCGAGGCGAGCGAAGCGCCCTTGCCACGCTTCGAGACAGGAGAAGACGCCCGAGGTTTCCCCAAAGGCTCGAACCATCGGATCCGTGATCGTAAAAAACGGAGGGCCGTGGTCAAACGAGAGGCCATCCATCGACCGGGTCGAGGTGCGGCCTCCGGGGCGTCTTCCTTTATCGAGGACCAGAACGGAGTGTCCCTGATTACGCAACCGGCGCGCGGCGGTCAACCCGGCAATGCCGGCTCCGATGACCCCAAAATGTTTCGACATGAACACTCTCTCTTAGATCAACGGAGCGCCATCAGGCCGAGACGGTCGAGGACCTCAGGGATCTCGGCTTTGAAGCGAAAGAAGCCGGCGGTGGCGAAGGGCCAGAAGGTTTCGTCCCAGTCTTTTCGCAGGACGGCAAGCGTGACTCCGGCCGTTTGAAGCGGTTCGCGGAGGGCATCGACACGATCGCGGGCCGGTCCCTGGGGAGACTCGGCAGTGACGATCCGGTCGATGTTATGCCGCTTCGCCCAGTCGAGGATCGGGTCGAGCCAGTCATTGACCGGGTCGAGGTGATCGGCCGGGGCGTTGAAAGCCCGGCCGGCGCGGTCGAGCGCATCGGCCATCGCTCCGGTCGTGAAGGCTCGCGGCAAGGGGCCGACGGGCATCGGCGAGCGGTCGTCGAGGTTCACGATCCCGGCAATGGCCGCCACCTGATCGGGGTCGAGGCCAAGGGAGGTCGGGTCGAGGTCGTCCTCGGTCAGCAAGAGGCCGACCGGCCCCTGACCGGGGCGATCGGCCGGAGGCAAGGCACGCGGGCGAGGAGGAGGAGGGCCGGGAACCGGCTCGGCGGTCGATGCCAAGCGCTCGGTCGGCCGGAACCGTCCGGAGGTGAACCGGGAGATATTGCCCGCGCTGGCCAGGTAGGTTTTCCCCTGCGTCTGGAGCCCAGCGACCCATCGCCACGACAGGGTATTCGAGGCCGGATCGCCGTCGAGCAGGTGGCGGTAGAAGAAATCGGCCCCGAGCGCCCAGGGGAGCCGCAGCGTGAAGATCCAGAGGCTGGCGAACCACATCCGGGCATGGTTATGGAGATAGCCGGTCGAGATCAACTCGTCGGCCCACTGGTCGAAGCAGTCGATGCCCGACCGCCCGGAGATGGCCGATTCCCAGCGGTCGCGGAGGCGGCGGTCACGATCCAGCTCGGCGAGACGGTCGGCGACCTCGGCCCGGTACGATCGCCAGACCCCCGGCCGGAGTTCGAGCCAGCCTTTCCAGTAGGTCCGCCAGCAGACCTCCTGCACGAACTTCTCGGCCTGAGCGAGGGAGAACCGCTCCAGAACCTCCCCCACCACCTCTTCCTCTCGGACGAGGCGATGACGGAGGTAGGGAGACAGGGTGGAGACATTGGTATGCCTCCCCGGCCCGTGGTCGAAGTTGCGGGTCTCGGCATACTCCCGACCGGCTCGGGGAAGAAAGGCATCGAGGCGGCGGAGCCCTTCGGCGCGGGTCGGGGGCCACTCGGGGTCAAGCGCGTCGGCCATCGACGGTTCTCAACAAGGGAGTCCAGGTTCCGGGCGGGAGCATGTTCCTCGATACCGTAGGCAACCCGGCGAACTCGTCCAGCCGACGGATGACCCGCGCCCCTTCGGCGTTAGCCGTCCGATGCGTGAGGCTCGGGACTCTTGGCGACTCCGGGACCCAGGATCAGATCGAGCAGCACCCGGACCTCGCGATGGGCCTCGACCGGATGCCGAAGGGGAAGCTCGGCATGGACCTCGTACCGATTGCGCCGACCTTCCCGGACCCGAGAGAGATACCCCCCCTGCTCCAGATCGGCCACGATCCGCTGCACCGCCCGCTCGGTAATGCCCACCCGCTCGGCCACCTCCCGCAAGAGAATTTCCGGCTCCCGAGCGACGCAAAGCAAGACGTGGCCGTGGTTACTGAGGAACGTCCATTCGTTTCCCCCCGTGGTTTTTGAATTTGACTCATCTCCCATCGCTTGACTCCCGATGGAATATGCGATAGATAATACGCGAAATCAATGTCGCGTATCCGAAGTCGCATATCGAATCCTGCCCGAAGGGTTGCACCAGTGTAACCCCTGGGTTGGGGTTTGCCGACGAGGCGATCCCGCGGGGTTCAGATTCGTGACGGTTCCTGGTGGTTCGTCGAGAAGGGGGTCCAATGTGATCGACCGAAGGTCCGAGCGATGGGAATTCGTGCTGCTGGGGGTGATTGGGGGCCTGGCGGTCCTCTCGGCAGCCCTGGTGGTCGCTCAGGGGGTCTCGCCGATTCCGATGCGGGGGGCGGGCCTGGTGATCGACCGCCTGAGTGCCTCGTTGAGCTTGCTCGTGGCGTCGGTCGGCGCGATCACCTTCCGCTTCTCGCAGCGGTATCTCGACGGCGATCCGGAGCGGCGGGCGTTCTTGATGCGGCTGGCGGCGACGGTCGGCGCGGCGTATGCCCTGATGCTGGCCAATCATCTGGGCGTGCTGGTGGCCGCCTGGACCTTGACGAGTCTTGGCCTGCACGCCTTGTTGACGCACGAGCGAGGACGAGCCGAGGCGCTTCGACCGGCCCGGAAGAAGTTTCTGATTAGCCGACTCGGAGACGTGGCCCTGATTGGGGCGATGGCGGTGATCGGCCTGGTCTGGGGCACTCTGGAGCTTTCGACCTTCCTGGAACGAGCCTCGGCGGGCGGAAACGAGGTGGCAATCGGGGTGGTGGCGACGTTGGTGGCGATCGCGGCACTGACCAAATCGGCGCAGTTTCCGTTTCATAGCTGGCTGCCCGAGACGATGGAAGCCCCCACGCCCGTCTCGGCCCTGATGCACGCCGGCATCATCAACGCGGGGGGAGCGTTGCTCTTGCGGTTCGCGCCGGTGATCGTCCAGGCGCCGACGGCCCTGGTGATGCTGACGGCAGTGGGAACGCTGACCGTCGTGCTGGGCCTGCTGGCGATGTGGGCACAGGTGAAGGTCAAGCGAACCCTGGCCTGGTCGACCGTCGCTCAGATGGGATTCATGATGATTCAGTGCGGTTTGGCCGCGTTCCCGGCGGCCTGGCTGCACATTATCGGCCACGGGTTGTACAAGGCGTGGAGCTTCCTGCGATCGGGCGAGCTGCCGCCGCCGACTCGACCGACACCGCCCTCAGCTCCCGGACGAGTCTTGGGCCTGGCCACCCTGGGAACGCTCGTGGCGATTCCCGCCCTGATGCTGGCGAACACGGTCACGACCTTCGACCCGCTGCACTCGCCGGGAGAACTGGCGCTGGCGGGAATCGTTGCCCTGGCGATTGGGCAACTGTGGGTTGGCCTGCTGAGGCATCCCGGAGCCTCGTCTCGCCGGTGGGTCGGAGCGATCGGCGGGACGGTCGCGGTGGCGATCCTTTCGTTCGAGCTGTATCACCTGGCCGGGTTGTTCCTGGCTCCGGTGCTGGGGCCGATGGTCCTGCCGAACGGGCCGATTGCCTGGGTGTCGGCGGTGCTTCCGGTGGCGGCGATGATCGCCCTGATTATTTCGCAAAGTCTCTTGCCCGTGCTCGGCAACCGACCGATCGGCCGAGCGTTTTACGTCCATGCCTTGAACGGTTTCTATTTCGGGGCGATTGCCGACGGTCTGGTGGACCGGGTCTGGAGTCGCCTCGCTCGATCGCGGAGGGGGGTTGAAGGTGCCTGAGACCTTGATCACGACGGAAGACCTTGACGGCCAACCCATTGCGTCGGTTCGAACCCTGGTGGATCGGGTCTGCCGACGCATCCCTCCCCTCTGGGATCTCGAAAACTACGTCGCCGTGAACCCCTTCCTCGGGTTCACCGATCAGCCGATCGACGACGCGGCCCGAACCGTTCGAGACGCGCTCGGTGCCCAAGTCCTGCCCGAGCTTTCCTCCTACCGCGATCGATTCGAGGCCGGAGCCTTCTCCCTGGCCGACCTGGAGCGAGCCGCTCGACGATCGGGCGAGTCGGCCGAGTCCCTCGCGGCCATTTTGCAAGGGGATGCCCCTGTTCCCTCCCGAGCGGTCAGCCCGGTCCGAACCGTTGCCGAACGGATCGACCACGACCGAGGGACCACCTGGAACGACGCGATCATTCGACAGATTACCCGATGGTGCGCCGTCCATGCCTCGGGAGGGGGAACCTACTGGCGATTGCCGGAGAATTCGCTCGGGCTGTTTGCCTCGTGGCGCGAGGCGGCCCAGGCCGATCGGAGCCTGGAAGTGCTCGGCCTGACCGGGTGGAGGGAACGCATTGCCTCGCTTCCGGAAGACGCGACCGAAGCCATCGCCGAAGCGCTGGACCGGCTCGGGATCTCGGCGGAATTGCGAGAACCGTACCTCGCTCGCGTGATCGGCGGGGTCTTCGGCTGGGCCTGCTTCTTCCGTCGGGAAAGCTGGGAACACGGCGACGCCTTTCCGACGACCGTGGCCGAGCTGCTGGCGATCCGATGCGGCGCCGACTGGGCTCTGGCGTCGGTGCTGGGGGTGTCCGAGTCGGTCGATTCGCCGCGATCGTTCGAGAAGGCCCCGGAGGACGAATCAACCCGAGCCGTCTTCCAGGACGCGGTCGAGAACGGCTACGCCCGCCGCTTGTTCTCTCGATTCCACGCACCGACCGAGGAAAGTCGGGCCGATCGGCCGGCCGTGCAGGGGGTTTTTTGCATCGACGTGCGCTCGGAAGTCTTGCGGAGGCACCTGGAGGCGCAATCCGAGGCGATCGAGACGAAGGGGTTCGCCGGATTCTTCGGCGTCCCCCTGGCGTGGAAGGGGAACGGATCGGACGCCAGTGCCCGATGCCCGGTCTTGCTCAAGCCGGCGGTGACGGTTGCCAGCGACCTTGGGCCGAAGTCGACGGCGGTCAATGGGGCCGCCAAGCATCTGCTCGGCGCCCCGGCCTCGGCCTTTGAGTTCGTCGAGATCATGGGACCGGCCTACAGCCTGGGCCTGGCGGCCGACGCGATGGCCTTGCGATCGCCGAAGCACTCGGCCGAGGGGAAGGTCCCGTTCGGCCTCGATGCCGAGACTCAGGGCCAAGGGATCGCCCCTCCGGCCCGGGTCGAGCTGGCGGCGGGAATTCTCAAGAACATGGGCCTGCGCGATCGGTTCGCCCGGCTCATTCTTCTGTGCGGCCACGAGAGCCACAGCAGCAACAATCCCCACGCCGCCGGGCTCGACTGCGGCGCGTGCGGCGGGCACGGCGGGGCGATCAATGCCCGGGTGGCCGCGGCATTGCTCAACGATCCGGCCGTTCGGGACTCGCTTCGGGGGCTCGGCTGGAACCTCCCGACCGACACGCACTTCCTGCCAGGTGTGCACGATACATCAGTCGATGACGTGACCTTGCTCGATCTGGACCGCGTGCCGTCAACGCACCAGAAGGACGTGGACCAGCTTCGGGGCTGGCTCGACCAGGCCGGCGTGCTCACCCGGGCCGAGCGATCCGAGGCACTCGGCATGCCGGAACGCCCGGCCGGCTTGCTGGCTCGATGGCTTCGGCGGCGGGCTCGCGACTGGTCGGAGGTTCGCCCCGAGTGGGGCCTGGCCCGCAACGCGGCCTTCATCGCCGCCCGACGCAGTCGAACCCGGGGGGCGAACCTCGAAGGCCGGACCTTCCTGCACGATTACGACCCGGACCTGGACGAGGATGGCTCGGTCCTCACCTTGATCCTGTCGGCGCCGATGGTTGTGGCCTCGTGGATCAACTTGCAATACTTCGCCTCGACGGTCGATAACGACGTGTTCGGCTGCGGGACGAAGACCCTGCACAACCGGGTCGGCTCGCTGGGCGTGGTCCTGGGCAACGGTGGCGACCTGCGAACCGGGCTGGCGATTCAGTCGGTTCATGACCGGAACGGCCACTGGTTCCATGAGCCATTGCGGCTTCAGGTCGTGGTCGAGGCTCCGATCGATCGGATCGACGCGGTCCTCGCGCAACAACCGACCGTGCGAGCCCTGGTCGAAAACGGATGGGTCCGCCTGTTCGCCCTCGATCCGGCCGGCTCCGAGATCGCCCAACGGCTTCCCGACAGCACCTGGGAGACCGTGCACGATCCGGAACACCCGATCACCAATCCCTCGAAGGAGGCGATGCTCATTTCTGCCTGAACAACCATGGCCGAGCCCGGAGGAGAGCACAAGACGCCTTTGAAATCGGTCGACTTCCCCTGCAAACCGAAGGCTTCGCTTGCCTCGCTGCGGGGGAGCAGTTAGACTACGAATTGTATCGAAGCCGCTTGCGAGAGGCGGCTCGAAATCGGCTAAGATAGCCCCGACGAGCGCTCTTTTGCGCCCGATCGGGGCTTTTTTGTTGCCATGTGAACCCGTTCCCCTCACCATCGACGGTGGGGCCGTCGGAGGCACCGTCGCCCCCGCAAGGATTGAGGCAACACCGGTTTCTTGCCGCTCGCACGGAGGAGGTTCGGACGTGGACAGAAGATCGGTGACGGTCGACGGGAACGAGGCGGCCGCCTATGTCGCTCATCTCACGAATGAGGTGGTGGCGATCTATCCCATCACGCCCGCCTCTCCGATGGGAGAACTGGCCGACGCCTGGTCGGCCGCGGGCCAGGAAAATATCTTCGGCGTGGTGCCCGACGTCATCGAGATGCAAAGCGAGGCCGGCGCGGCCGGCGCCGTCCACGGTGCGTTGCAAGCCGGAGCCCTGACGACAACCTTCACCGCGTCGCAGGGCTTGCTCTTAATGATCCCCAATATGTTCAAGATTGCCGGCGAACTGACGCCGACGGTCTTCCACATTGCCGCCCGATCGGTCGCCACGCACGCCCTGTCGATCTTCGGCGATCACAGCGACGTGATGGCCTGCCGAACGACCGGCTGGGCCATGCTCGCCTCCAGCTCGGTCCAGCAGGCGCAAGACATGGCCATGATCGGCCAGATGGCCACGCTGGAAGGACGCATCCCCGTTTTGCACTTTTTTGATGGGTTCCGGACCTCTCACGAGGTCAACAAGATCGAACAACTTTCGCATGTCGACATCCGATCGCTGATCGACCCGACGCTGATTCAGGCCCACCGCGACCGCGCGCTCTCGCCCGATCGGCCCGTCCTTCGCGGATCGGCCCAGAACCCCGACGTGTTCTTCCAGGCCCGAGAGGCGTGCAATCCGTTCTACGAGGCCATGCCGGAGATCGTCCAGCGTGCCATGGATCGATTCGCCAGCGTCGTGGGTCGCTCCTATCAGTTATTCCAGTACACGGGCGCCCCAGATGCCGACCGCGTGATCATCGTGATGGGATCGGGAGCGGCCACGGTCGGCGAGACGGTCGCGGCGCTGAACGCTCAGGGGGAGAAGGTCGGGATGCTCGAAGTGCATCTCTTCCGCCCCTTCTCGGTGGCCGCCTTGATTCAGACGCTTCCCGAAAGCGTTCGATCGCTCGCCGTGCTTGATCGGACGAAGGAACCGGGCGCGATCGGGGAACCCCTGTATCAAGACGTTCTGACCGCCCTGATCGAATCGAACGGTATCAAAGGGCAAATGCCGCGCGTGATCGGCGGCCGCTACGGGCTGTCGTCGAAAGAATTCACGCCGAGCATGGTGAAGGCGATCTTCGACGAGTTGAACGCCGAGCAACCGAAACGGCGGTTCACCGTCGGCATCGTCGACGATGTCACACACCTCAGCCTGAAAGACGACCCCAACTTTTCGACCGAACCGGACGACGTGACCCGAGCCGTCTTCTACGGCCTTGGCAGTGACGGAACCGTCGGCGCGAACAAAAACTCGGTCAAGATTATCGGCGAAAACACGCCGCTGCATGCCCAGGGGTATTTTGTTTACGACTCGAAGAAGTCGGGGGCGATCACCGTCTCTCACCTGCGGTTTGGTCCTCGACCGATCAACTCACCGTATTTGATCACCCGGGCGAACTTTATTGCGTGCCACCAGTACAACTTCCTCGATCGGATGGACGTGCTCGAACTGGCCGAACCCGGTGCCACCTTCCTGCTGAACTGCCCGCATGGCCCGGACGAGGTCTGGGAGAAACTTCCGGTCGAGATCCAGCAAACGATTCTCGACAAGAACATTCAATTTTATGTGGTTGATGCCTTCCGAGTTGCCGCCGACGCCGGATTAGGTCAGCGGATCAACACCGTGATGCAGACCTGCTTCTTTGCCCTGGCCGAAATTTTGCCCCGAGACGAGGCAATCGCCCACATTAAAGATGCGATCAAGAAAACCTACGGCAAACGTGGCCAGGTCGTCCTCGATCGCAACAACGAGGCGGTGGATCGCTCTTTGGTGGCCTTGCACAAGGTTGATGTCCCCTCTGCGACCTCGGGTGATCAGCGACGATTGCCGGTCGTTTCCGGAGTGGTCCCCGACTTCGTCGAACGGGTCACGGCCCTGATGATGGCCGGCAAGGGAGACCTCCTGCCGGTCAGCGCCCTGCCGGTTGACGGCACGTTCCCGACCGACACCGCTCGCTTCGAGAAGCGAAGCATCGCCCAGGAAATCCCCATCTGGGACCCGGATCTCTGCATCCAGTGCGGCCTCTGTTCCTATGTCTGCCCGCACGCGACCATCCGGATGAAGGTTTTTGATCCGGCAGCCCTGAACGGCGGCGCCGAAGTCCTGCCGACTCGTCCCTGGAAGGGGAAGGAGTTTGCAGGGCAGCACATGGCGATTCAAGTTTATCCCGACGACTGCACGGGATGCGGTGTCTGTGTCGATGTTTGCCCGGCGGTCAGCAAGGAGGTTTCCAAGCACAAGGCAATCAACATGGAGGTGAAGACCGACGAGGTTCTCTTGCAGGAGCGTGCCCGTCTCGACGTCTTCGAGCACCTTCCCGAGCTCGACCGGGCGACTGTCAAATCCGAGACGGTCAAGGGGTCGCAGGTGTTGCTGCCGCTCTTTGAATTCTCAGGGGCCTGCGCCGGTTGCGGTGAAACGCCCTATCTTCGGCTCATGAGTCAGTTGTTCGGCGATCGCGCCCTGATCGCCAACGCCACCGGTTGCTCTTCGATCTATGGGGGGAACCTGCCGACGACCCCCTGGTCAACGAACGCCGACGGCCGAGGCCCAGCCTGGGCCAACTCCCTCTTTGAAGACAATGCCGAGTTCGGTCTGGGCTTCCGACTTGCCGTGGATCAGCTCGAAGCCTATGCCCGAACCCTCCTGAAAGGAATGGCAGGCTCCATTGGAGATGAACTGGTTCACGCCATCCTCGATGCCGACCAACGAACCGAGGAGACGATCCGAGAACAGCGTTCGCGCGTCTCGATCCTAATGCAACGGCTCGAACCGCTTGAGACACCGGAGGCGGCCTCGCTTCGGAAAGTTGCCGAGGCGCTTGTGCGCCGGAGTGTCTGGATCGTGGGAGGTGACGGTTGGGCCTATGACATCGGCTTCGGCGGGCTCGATCATGTGTTCGCCTCCGGACGTGATGTGAACATTCTGGTTCTCGATACGGAGGTGTATTCCAACACGGGTGGCCAGGCGTCCAAATCGACCCCACGAGCCGCCGTCGCCAAGTTCGCGGCGCAGGGCAAAGGGATTGCGAAGAAAGATCTCGGCATGATTGCCGTCGACTACGGCAATGTTTACGTCGCCCAGGTGGCCATTGGCGCCAATCCCTTGCAAACGCTCAAGGCATTCCACGAAGCTGAGTCGTACCCCGGCGTTTCTTTAATTCTGGCCTATAGCCACTGCATCGCGCATGGCATCCAGATGTCGACCTCGATGTCGCATCAGAAGGAAGCGACCGCCAGCGGCTACTGGCCCCTGTTCCGACACGACCCGAGACTGGCCGGAGAAGGAGCAACCCCCTTCCACCTCGACAGCCGCAAGCCGACGCTCCCGTTCCGGGAGTTCGCCATGAAAGAAGCGCGCTACGCGATGCTCGCGCGGACGAATCCCACTCGGGCCGCGGAGTTGATGCAACTGGCCCAGCGAGACATCGACGAACGCTGGCATTTCTACGAACAAATGGCTGGGGTCGAACGCTCCGTGCCGGATCGCGTGAAAGGGGTGGTGTCATGAGCGTCGACCTTCGGACCTCGTATCTCGGAATGGATCTGGCGCATCCGGTCGTTGTCTCAGCCTGCTCGCTGGGTTTCGATCCGGCGAACCTCAAGCGAATGGAAGACGCCGGCGCTTCGGCCATTGTCCTCCCCTCGTTGTTCGAAGAACAGATTGTGCACGATCAAATGGCCGTGCATGAGTTCTACGAATTCACCTCGGAGAAGTTTCCCGAGGCCCTGAGCTTCTTCCCCGAGATGGACGACTACAACACCGGACCCGAAGCCTACCTCCGCCTTGTCGAGCAGGCCAAGCGGTCCCTCTCCGTTCCCATCATCGGAAGTCTCAACGGCACGTCCGCCGGGGGGTGGACTCGCTACGCGCACCTGATCCAGGACGCCGGAGCCGATGCGCTGGAGTTGAATATTTATCATCTCGTCACCGACCCTGGCATCGATGCTCAGGCGGCCGAGGCTCGCTACCTCGAACTGGTCGCGGAAGTGCGCAAGGCGGTCTCGATACCGCTGGCGATCAAGCTCGGCCCCTTCTTCAGCGCCTTGCCTCACATGGCAACGCGGTTGGTCGAGGCCGGAGCCGATGGGCTCGTCCTGTTCAATCGCTTTTATCAGCCGGACATCGATCTGGAGACCCTGCGCGTCGTCCCGAGGCTGGTACTCAGTACGAGTGACGAGGTCCGCCTACCCATGCGATGGATTGCCATCCTCTCTGGCCGGATCCAGGCATCGCTGGCCGCGACCACCGGAGTGCATACGTCTGAAGACATTCTCAAGCTTCTGCTTGCCGGTGCCGACGTAACCATGGTTGCGTCGGCCCTCTATACTCGTGGGATCGACCATCTTCGCCTCCTCGTCGACGGCGTCCGATCGTGGCTTGAGGAGCACGAGTACACTTCGGTCGCTCAGATGAAAGGCAGCGTGAGTCAGGCCAACGCACAGGACCCGGAGGCCTTTGAACGAGCGAACTACATTCGAACGCTTGTTGACTTTACCAGCTCCGAATCGACGCGTTGAGCCGTTCGTGGCTCAACGTTTCGGCTCTCGGACAAGAGATCATCTGCTCGAGAGTTGAAGATCAACGCCTAGGAGCGCATCATCATGGGCACTCGCGCCACGCCTGAACGCTCTCAAACCGCAGATGGAAGCGCCCATCCGAGCGGTGATGATCGCTTCCGGTATCTCGATGCCGCCATGAAGCGGCATCGATACCGTCCTGACGCCTTGATCGAAGTCTTGCATACGGCTCAGGAACTGTTTGGCTACCTTGAGCCGGATTTGCTTCGGTACGTGGCACGAGGCTTGCGCCTACCTCCCAGTCGCGTCTTTGGTGTCGCGACGTTCTATCATCTTTTTACCTTCACACCCAGAGGAGAACATACCTGCACTGTCTGCACGGGAACCGCATGCTATGTCAAGGGAGCGGATGCCTTGCTCGGTGTGGTGGAACAGATCACGGGAACCCACCCAGGGATGACCACTGCCGACAGCCGCATCTCACTGGAAACAGCTCGATGCGTCGGTGCCTGCGGACTGGCCCCCATCGTGGTGTTCGATGGGAAGGTTGTTGGTCAGATGACCCCTGAGCAACTCGCGGAACGCGTGAAGGGATGGCTCGATCATGGAACTTGAGGATCTCATCGCCCTGACCGAAGCCGAGTCATCCCAGCACGCTGAGATTGAGATCCGCGTCTGTACGGCGGCTGGATGTCTCTCCTCAGGCTCTCGCTCGCTCATCTCGGCGCTTGAACACGCGGTTGAAGATCGCGGCCTAGGTGATCGGGTCGGCCTCCGAGAGGTCGGGTGCATGCGGCTTTGCTGCGAGGGCCCCCTGGTTTCAGTCAACACATCCACGTCGGATGGAACGAGAGTTCCAACACTGTACGGAAAGGTCGATGCCGCTCAGGCCCCCGACATCGTCACGTCCGTTGAACAGGGCCGGAAATCGGCCGAGGCGCTGCACTCGATTGACCCCAACGGTCCATTCTTCGCTCATCAGAAGTCGGTCGTACTGGAGCACTGCGGCATCGTCGAACCCGAGCGGATCGAATCTTCCATCGCGCTGGGAGCCTATCGCTCTCTTCATCGTGCTCTCCATGATCTGAGCCCCGCCGAGGTCGTCGAGCAGGTCACGCGCAGCGGTCTTCGAGGCCGCGGAGGGGCCGGATACCCGACCGGATTGAAGTGGGCCACCGTGGCCAAAATGCCTCCGGGTCAGAAATACGTGGTCTGCAATGCCGATGAAGGTGACCCGGGCGCGTTCATGGATCGAAGTATCCTGGAAAGTGACCCCCATCGCGTGCTGGAAGGCATGGCGATCGCAGCCCATGCAATCGGAGCCAACCAGGGATATATCTATGTTCGGGGGGAATATCCCATCGCGATTTCCCGCCTCGACACGGCCATTCGCCAGGCCAAGCGGTTCGGTTTGCTCGGAAGCGGAATCTTCGACTCCACGTTTAACTTCCGGGTCGATCTACGCATCGGAGCCGGCGCATTCGTTTGTGGCGAAGAAACAGCCTTGATCCACTCGATTGAGGGATTACGCGGCACCCCACACCCTCGGCCTCCCTATCCTGCAGAATCCGGCCTCTGGGGACATCCGACGCTTATCAACAACGTCGAAACGTACGCAAATATTCCTGTAATTCTTCGCGAAGGGGCCGATTGGTTCGCTCAGATCGGAACCGAACAGAGCAAGGGGACCAAGGTGTTTGCTTTGGCCGGAAAGATCCGCCGCTCTGGTCTTGTTGAGGTTCCCATGGGGGTTCCCTTGCGCGAAATCGTCGAACGGATCGGTGGGGGATCTCCTGAGGGGTCCTCAGTCAAAGCCGTCCAGACGGGAGGTCCTTCCGGCGGCTGCATACCCGCCGAATTGCTCGATACTCCCGTCGAATATGAGTCACTCAAAGCACTCGGCTCGATCATGGGTTCCGGCGGCATGGTCGTTATGGACCAAGACGACGACATGGTCGGAGTCGCTCGCTATTTCATGAATTTTTGCATGGACGAGTCGTGCGGGAAATGTGTCCCGTGTCGCGCCGGCACTGTCCAGATGCATCGACTCCTGGATCGGATCGAGCGGGGAGAAGCCTCTCACGACGATCTCGTCACATTGGAAGACCTTTGCGATTTGGTGCAGCACGCGAGCCTCTGCGGATTGGGTCAGTCGGCTCCGAATCCGGTCCTGAGTACGCTGAGGTTCTTCCGTCACGAATACGAGTCTCGATTGATTGAATTCTCCGGTCCACCTTCGTCCGCAGTGTCCTCCGACCCCAGGTGAACTCATGGCCGTCAAAACCCTTTCAGTCGACGGTCAGCTCATCAGCGCCCGAGAAGGCCAAACCCTGCTGGAAGCAGCGCGGGAAGCTGGGATCTCCATCCCAACCCTATGCCATCTCGACGGTCTCAACGCGGTTGGAGCGTGCCGACTCTGCCTGGTTGAGGCCAACGGCCGTCTCTTGCCCTCCTGTCTGACCCCGGTGGCTGAGGAGATGGACGTTCAAACGCAAACCGATCGCCTCCAACGCTACCGAAAACAGATCGTCGAACTCTTATTTGCCGAGCGAAACCACGTCTGCTCGGTCTGTGTCGCCAACGGCAATTGCGAGTTGCAATCGCTAGCAATGAGACTTGGGGTCGACCATCTGCGTTACGAACCTCAGGAGCCCGAGTGCGAGGTTGACCTCTCTCACGAGCGCTATGGACTTGATCACAATCGTTGCGTCCTCTGCACCCGATGCGTTCGTGTTTGCGACGAAATTGAAGGAGCACACACCTGGGATGTGGCGGGACGCGGAACCCATTGCCGCGTGATTACCGATCTGCACCAACCCTGGGGAGATGCAAGCACCTGCACCTCCTGCGGAAAATGTGTCATGGCTTGCCCGACTGGAGCACTCTTTCACCGTGGCTCGTCGGTCTCAGAAAACGTCCACGATCGTGAGACCTTGCATGCCTTGATCCTGGCCCGGGAGGAAAAGCAATGGCTCGTCTGAGACTGGCGACCGTATGGTTGGGCGGCTGCTCGGGCTGTCACATGTCCTTTCTTGACATGGATGAATACCTGATTGATCTGGCTGAGATTGCCGAGGTGGTCTTCTCGCCGCTGGTCGATTCGAAGCAGTATCCTGAAGGGGTCGATGTCGTTCTCGTTGAAGGGGCTGTCTGCAATGTTGAGCACCTGGAGATGATCCGTCGTGTTCGAGCGAATTCACGCATTCTCATCTCATTTGGAGATTGCGCCGTCACAGGCAATGTTTCTGCCATCCGCAATGTGCAGGGTGGTGCCTTACCAGTGCTCGAACGGGCGTATGTCGAACTTTCGGATCCTTCTGGTGGAATCCCCTCTCCAAGCGACATCGTTCCGAAACTGCTCGATCGAGTCCTCCCAGTTCACGCAGTGGTCAAGGTCGATACATTTCTGCCGGGCTGCCCTCCCTCCGGTCCCATGATTCGCACGGCCCTGGAGAAGGTCCTAACTGGCGAGCCGATCGACCTGATGGAGCACCACCTCTCGTTCGGCGGCTATGGCCGTCCGAAAGGATCGGAGCATTTGCCGGCCTCTCCATCATCATCACAATCGCACTCGTGAATACAGGAAGCGAGACGCATGGGCCAGCGCATCGTGATCGATCCGGTGACCCGGATTGAAGGCCACGCAAAGATTACCCTTCACTTAAACGACGACCACACCGTCGCCGATGCCCGCTTCCACGTCACCGAGTTTCGAGGCTTCGAGCGCTTCTGCGAAGGTCGTCCGCTCTGGGAAATGCCCGGCCTGACGGCCCGAATCTGCGGGATCTGTCCCGTCAGCCATCTCATGGCGTCGGCCAAAGCTGGTGACGCCATTCTCAGTGTTCGCATTCCTCCGGCCGCGGAAAAACTGCGGCGACTTATGAACCTCGGCCAGATTGTCCAGTCCCACGCCCTGAGTTTTTTCCACCTGAGCGGTCCCGACTTACTGCTCGGATTCGACAGTGATCCTGCCGCGCGGAACGTGTTTGGCCTGGCCCAGGCCGACCGTGAGACGGCCCGAGGCGGAATTCGCCTGCGACAATTTGGTCAGGAAATCATCGAGTTTCTCGGCGGGAAAAAGATTCATCCGGATTGGTGCGTGCCCGGGGGTGTCCGCGAAGCACTCTCCGATTCGGCACGCGAACACATCAAACAGCGCATTTCCGAAGCGATCGAAACTGTTCGATCTGCTCTTGACCTCATCAAAGGGTTGCTCGAACGGTATCCAGAGGAGGTCACCTCATTCGGACATTTTCCGACACTCTACCTGGGTCTGGTTGCTCAGGATGGGTCGTGGGAACACTACGACGGTCAGCTCCGAATCATCAACGCAGACGGAACGGTTCTTGCCGAGACTTCAGACGCAGGCGACTCTCTCGAACTCCTCGGCGAATCCGTTCAACCTGATTCCTACCTGAAGTCTCCGTATTATCGCCCCTTGGGGCTTACCGACGGCATGTATCGGGTTGGTCCTCTCGCACGTTTGAATCTCTGTGAGCGCATGGGTAGCCCGCTCGCCGATGCGGAATTGATCGAATATCGGCAGCGAGGCGGCCGAATTGTCTCGTCGTCCTTCTTCTACCATTACGCGAGACTTGTGGAAATTCTCGCGTGCATCGAGCAGATCGATGCCCTTCTTGACGACCCGGATCTGAACGCAACACACCTTCGAGCCCAGGCCGGAATCAACGCTCAGGAAGGCGTTGGCGTAAGCGAAGCCCCCCGAGGAACCCTCTTTCACCATTACACGGTGGACGAGCATGGTTTGATTCGATCGGTTAATCTGATCATTGCCACCGGCCAGAACAATCTGGCCATGAACGCCGCCATGCTTCAGATCGCTCGCCATTGGATCAAAGGTCCGCAGATTCCTGAAGGGGTGCTGAACCGCCTGGAGGCCGGTATTCGAGCCTTCGACCCCTGTCTGAGCTGCTCGACGCACGCGATCGGCCAGATGCCGATCCTCCTCCAGTTGATCGCTCCCGACGGCTCGGTTCTCGACGAGGTGCAACGAGCCTGATGACGGACGCTCCCCCTGCCCTCCCCCTGGAGCGGCCGGTTCTTGTGATTGGCTTCGGGAACGTGCTTCGAGGAGATGACGGTGTCGGACCCGTTGTCGCCGATATGGTCACCCGATGGAACCTGGCCGGAGTGCTCGCGCAATCGTTGCACCAGTTAGTCCCTGAATTGGCCGAACAAATCTCCAATTCACGCAATGTCATCTTTGTGGACGCCGATCTTTCTAGCACAACCGACTCTGTCACCACAAGCCCGATTGATCCAGGCTCGACCACGACACCAATCGGGCACGTAAGCGATCCGGGGCAACTGCTCGCACTGGCTCGTGATCTGTTTGGCCTCTGCCCCCGGGCGTATCTGATTCGGATTCCGGTCTCCACGATCAATCTGGGTGAATCCCTCTCTCCCCTTGCCGAAGCTGGTGTCAAGGACGCCCTGTCTCGCATCGCCATTCTGCTGGACGAACATGGGGGGCCTCTCCTCCCTGTTTCCTCGCGTAAATCACCCCAATCATCAGCAAGTCCTCCCCATCCTGGTCCGCTCATCCTCGGTGATGCGAACAAAGGAATCGTCCCATGATCTCAGCTCGAGGCCGAGAGTCTGGTTTGGCTGCTCAACCAACCACGTCCTTTCCCGAATTGATCCGATCCCTCTCGGAGCCCGAGACCGGACCTCACGCGGACAATCTGTTGACAAATGAGGACTCTTTTCCTCGTGTCATTGGCGACCTGGAACGGAGAGTGACTTCTGGAGGCCTCTATCTTGGGGTCGGTCCGGATCAGAACTTTTCGTACATCGCTCGATGTGCCCCGGCACGATCATTCGTCCTCGATTTCCGTAGGCGAAACCTGCGCTTGCACCTGTTGCACAAAGCCCTGTTTATGCTCTCGGAAACCCGGGTCGACTACCTGACCCGGCTCACCGCTCGACAGCCCAGGGATTTACCGGATCAACCAACCCCGTCGCAACTCGTCGAGGCATTCGCAACGGCCCCGTTCGAGGAGCGGTTACTGGAGCGTACGCGTCTCGAAGTCTTCGGACTGATCCGGGCCCTGGGGGTTCTGGACGAGTCCGAATGGGACGACCTTGCCCGCATTCAAGCCCGACTCGCCGGTCCAGGGATGAACGCAAAGTTCCTGGCGATGCCGATCTATCCCACCTTGGGCGAATTGATTCAAACCCCAGACTCCGACGGTTGTCCTGCGCACCTCTTGGCTCAGGAATCCTCCTACCGCACGGTTCGAGACGCCCAGCGCAACGATCAAGTCCTCCCCCTTGTGGCCAATCTCGCGGGTTCGGTGGCTCTGCCCCGACTTGCCGATTGGTTCCAATCGCAAAGGCTGAAGGTCTCCGTCGTCTACGTTTCCGATGTTGAGTTTTTCCTGCTTCGAGCCGGAACACTGGATGCCTATGTCGCCAATCTCGAACGACTTCCCAGGCATGAGAATGCTCTGATCATTCGAACCAGCACCCGCGAACTCGACCATCCCGATCGTATCCCCGGCGATAGCTCGACGACCGTTCTCCGATCGCTCCCTGCGTTTCTCGATGCCGCCCGAGCCGGGCGAATCACACGTCCCGATGACCTCTTCACACCCGATGCGTAAGGTCAGTCGCGGTATCCGCACGCAGAATCCGGCGAGCAGCTTCCGCCAGATTCCCAGCAATCACATCGGGCGGAGGTGATGGCAATTCATCCTCGGTTCGGACAATGAGAACCGTCCGGCAACCGGCTCGCCGACCGGCCTCAACATCGTCGGCAATATCGCCGACCATCCAGGACCGCGAGAGCTCAATGTCCAGGGTCCGGGCTGCCTCACTCAGCATGCCCGGCGCCGGTTTCCGGCACTCACATGCAATGGCATACGCCGTTACGCTGCCGTCGGGGTGGTGCGGACAGTAGCGGAAGCCATCGAGCGCCACCCCTTGCTCCGCCAGCAATTCTCGGAGTCGAGCTTCGACCGGACCAATCGCCGACTCGGGAAAGTAGCCCCGCGCCACCCCCGACTGATTCGACACCACGACCAGCAGATAGCCCGCCTCGGCCAGCAACCGGAGCCCCTCGGCCGCGCCTTCACACAGCTGGATCAACGACGGATCGACATTATAGGGGACGTTTTCAATCACAGTACCGTCCTTATCGAGAAAGACGGCGCGTCGGGTGCTCATGCGCTATTGGCTCTCAGCATCATCAAGAGGTTCGTTCTAATCACCGGATCGAAAGTTCGTGATTTATCCACTGAGCCACTCATCTCGGTGTTCGGCAACGAAGGCGTCGTCGTTCAAGTCGGGATAGCTCTCAAGCACACGGTCGATTTCCTCGCGCTGACCGGGACTGAGCCCTTCATTGGGGTCGAGGCACCAGATTCCTTCTAGCAAGCCCTGGCGGCGGAGGATTTCATGCAGGCCGGCGATACACCCGGCAAACCCATTGGCCGCGTCGAAGAACACGGCATTGGTGTCGGTCACCTGGGCGGCCTTGCGAAGGAGCGAAACGACCAACGCATTCGACCGCTCCTCCGCTGCCCCCTCGTCCGAGACAGCGGCATGGCAGGTTTCGAGCAGTTCAACCGCCTTCTTCGTCCAGACGGCCCAGTGACCGAGCAATCCCCCCACGAACCGAAGCTCAACCCATCGGGAACCAACCTGAAACCGATACGGGGAGATGAGATCATGCACAATCGCGTCGTCGTTTCCTGTATAAAGTGCGATGTCGTCGCGGCCCGACTCGGCCACGGCCCGCATCACGTCGAGCGTGCGGTAGCGGTCGAACGGGGCAACCTTGATCGCCACCACGTCGTCGATCTCGGCAAACGACCGCCAGAAGCGATACGACAGATCCGGTCCTCCCACCGCTCGCTGCAGATAAAACCCAACGAGCGGAATGACCTCGGCCACGGCTCGGCAGTGGGCCAGCTTCGCCGCATCGTGCTCCTCGGCCACGGCCGAAAGGCTGAGTAATCCCGCATGATATCCCAGATCGCGGAGGAGCCGAGCCTCGGACACCGCCTGATCCGTCCGGCCGCAGATCCCCCCGACCCGGATCAAGGGCCGACCGCTCCGATCATCGGCGCGATCCATCTCCTCGGCCGCCAGGGCAAGAACCGGCTGGAACAACCCGTGGTTCGGGTCCCGGATCGCAAACTGGGTCGTATGCACGCCGACCGCCAGGCCGCCGGCTCCGGCCGCGGCATAATATCGGCAGAGCGCCCGTTGCCGTCGCTCGTCGAGCCGGCGATCGGCCGTCAGGGCAAGCGGCATGGCTGGAATCACCGCCCCCGATCGCAGGCGATCGCGAACCACTGGCGGAAGCGCGCGGGGCATGACGAAACTCCGAGAACCAGGAATCGAACCGAGACATTCACGGGCTCACCCCGAAAGCGAATGCGAGCCGAACACGTCTCCCAGAGATCCAGCCGCTCGATGCTCCACTCAGAACTGCCCGTCGCGGACCTCGAACCGTGTCGGCTTGTCATAGAGAGGCTTCTCTTGCATTAACCAATCCGCGATCAGCGTGATCAAGTGATCGGTCGAGATGCGAGGCGGTCCAAAGAGCGATGCAGACAGTTGAGCATTACTGAGCAATGCATCCGGGGCTTCGGTTCCGGTGATCACCGCGGAGCGGCCGAACCGGGCGGCAAACTGCTCGGCCACATCGCGTACGCGGAGCGTTTCCTGGCCGGTCACATTCAGAATGAAGGGAGGGCTGGCCACGCGATCGAACGCCGCGAGGGTCATGGCATTGGCGTCGCCTTGCCAGATCGTGTTGAAATGCCCCATCGACACATCAATCGATTCTCCGGCAAGAACCTTGCGGCCAATGTCCACCAGCACGCCGTAACGCGGCTCAACCGCGTAGTTGAGGCGGATCAGGGCCATCGGAATGTCATTCGCGCGGCTGAAATACTCCATCACCCGCTCGCGACCGACACAACTCATGCCGTAGTCACCCACCGGCCGAAGGGGGTCCGATTCGAGCGATCCGCCACTCTCGACCGGCACCAGCGGGTAGACGTTTCCGGTTGAGAAGGCCACGATCCGGCTATCCCGAAAGTTTCGGCAAACCAGCCCCGGCAGGAAGCAATTGACGGCCCAGGCCGTCGCCTGATCGCCGCTCGCTCCGAATTTAAATGCGGGCATATGCACCACATTTGGAACATCGGGTAGACGTTCGAGCTGATCGGGATCAAGCAAATCGCAGCGAACCGTCTCGATCCCTCGGTCTTTCAGCCAGGCCTCGCGAGAGGGGTCGGAAAATCGGGCCACGCCGATCACTCGGCGGTTGACCCCCGCCTCGTCCGAGGCCCGACGCGCCATCCAGGTCAGGGTCGGCCCCATCTTCCCCGAGGCCCCAAGCACGATCAGGTCTCCCTCCAGCCGACCCATCGCCTCAATCACGGCCGGGGTCGGCTCCGAGAGCAGCTCATCAAGATGATCGACGTCCCGGATCGCGTCGAGCTGGTGAAGGTCGGAGTGCGCCACGATGGATCGTCCCGCGTCTGAGGGGTGATGGAACGGAGGCCAGCGTCTTCAGGAACCATCTTCCCGAAACGCGCTCCAGAGCGGAGAATTGTTCGAGGCTGCCGGGGTCGTGCCGACCCGAGTTGCCGGGGCGACCGACTCCCGTCGCTCCCGCACAATTCAGGAACCGCCCTGCCAACCCAACTCGCGCAATGCTCCGTGGTCGAACACTAGGCTGATTTCCTCGCGTTGATCCGTCAAGAGAGGGCCGCCGGCCACCGCGACGAAGTTCGGCAAAGTCCTCGAAATCTGCAAGGCCGGGGCGGATCTCCTCCGGTCCTATCGATCACAAGGATCGGGCGACTGATCCAACGAATCTCGCCATCACCCCTTCGACCGATCGAACCGATGAAGGATCACGGGCAATTGCCCGATCATCGCGATCGGCGAAGTCCCTGGAGGCCCCTCGGAGTCGGTCATGGAAGAGGCGTATCTGGATCTGCTCCGCGATGTCCGGCGCCACGGGGTCCGGAAACCGACCCGAGCCATTTTGCCCTCGACCGGTCAAAAGATTGACGCGCTCAGCGTCTTCGGCCGGCAGGCCCGGTACGACCTCCGCGAAGGCTTCCCTGCCGTCACCACCAAACGCCTCGCCTTCGGGCCGGTCGTCCATGAGCTGATCTGGTTCCTCAAAGGTTCGTCGAATATCGTGTACTTAAAAGAACATGGCGTTACCATCTGGGACGAATGGGCCGACGCGGACGGAGAGCTTGGGCCCGTCTACGGTCGCCAGTGGCGCTCGTGGCAGGCTCCCGACGGCCGGACGATCGACCAGATCGCCGGACTCGTCCACGGCCTCGAACGCCTCAAAGTCGACCCGACCGATTCGATCGGCCGCCGCCTGATCGTCTCCGCCTGGAACCCGAGCGACATCGACGCAATGGCCCTGCCCCCCTGTCACACCCTTTTTCAATTCTGGCTGACCGAGGGTCGGCTCTCGTGCCAGCTCTACCAACGGTCGGCCGATCTGTTTCTCGGCGTCCCCTTCAACATCGCCAGTTACGCCCTGTTGACCGTTCTGGTCGCGCACGTCACACAGGTCGAACCGGGGGAGTTCGTTCACACGATTGGCGATGCCCACATTTACACCAACCATCTGGATCAGGTCGACGAGCAACTCTCGCGAATGCCCTTCCCACCCCCTCAGGTCCGGATCGATCCGTCGGTGACAAGCCTCGACAACCTCCGACGCGATCAGATCGAGCTCGTCAATTACCGCCACCACCCGACGCTCCGAGGAGAGGTGGCCGTATGAGATGCGCCCTCGTCGTCGCCACCAGCCCCGAGGGAGTCATCGGCCGCAACGGGACGATCCCCTGGCATCTGCCAAGGGACCTGAAGCGGTTCCGGGCGATCACCTGGGGGCATCCAATTCTGATGGGCCGACGCACGCATGAGTCGATTGGGCGCCCGTTGCCCGGTCGCCTGAACATCATCATCTCGGGAAGTCTCAAGCCTCTCGCCAACGGTTGCGTGGTGGCCCGGTCACCGAGCGAAGCCCTGGCGATTGCCCGGGCCACCGGAACCGACGAGGTCATGATCGTTGGCGGTGAGGCCCTCTACCGTGAGTTTCTCCCTGTCTGTGACGTCCTGCATCTGACCACCGTCGAGGGGACCTTTGACGGCGACGCCCACTTCCCGATCGAATCCATTCGACCCGAGGAATGGGTCGTTGAACACCGCGAATCCTGGCCGACCGACGAGCGTCACGCCTTCCCTCATCGCTACGAACGCCTCCGCCGCATCCGGGATTCTCACGAGTGAACCAGAGGAGAACTCCCGCCAATGCTCCCGTTCACGATCCATCCAGCTGGGCTTTGGCCACCGAGGCTCGGGGATCGAATCCGCGCCGAAGCGCCTCCTGAGCGGCCGCCAGGCTCCGCGAGGTCAGGGCTGTTGTGAACGGATGCGCGGGGACGACGTGCTGCGGGTCGGAAAGCTGATCGGCCAGGGCCAGGGCGGATCGGGCCTGTTCGATCGCCCCGGCGGCACACCAGAACCATCCCATCCAGAACAACATGCGCCGGTACAGTTCGAGCTGTCCCCGCAAGCGATGCTCGAACAGGAACCGGTAGGCCCCGGCGTCTCGATCGGGGTCGGGCGGGGCTCCTTCCCAGCGCAGCAACAGTTCCTCGGCCAGCTCGAAGGTCAGCGGAGAAGCGTCGATCCAGGTCGGGCAGGAATCGAACACCTCGGCCACGCGTCCGGGCATTTCTTCAAACGGCGGCGGATTGCCAATCATCGGATCGTCCCCCGCGGTCGGCAGTCCGGCAAAGGGCCTCGGGCGTACCTCGGAACCGATCGTCCGTTCCAACCAGTAGCGGAGCGCGGGGGTTGTCTCGGGGCCGCACAGCAGCAATGCCCCGGCAAGCAGGCCGATCGCCAGCTCGTGATGCCCCTCCACCACGTCGCAATCGGGCCGGGCCCGCAACTCGGCCAGCAACGACTCGGCCGGTTCCTGATCGCCAATTGCCGCGATCCGGCCCACCGCCTCGCGAACTCCTCCGATCACGTCGCAGGCAAAGGCCACGGCCACGCAACGCTCTCGGTCCGGGTCCTCGGCCACCAGGGCAATCTGCCCCTGCCCCCGACCGTCGAGCCCCGAAACCAGGCTGGCCACAATCGTCGGGCTCGACCGCACCGCAGGCAGACCTCGCGATGGTCCACAACGTCCGCCGAGCCATCGCCGGGCCCTTGCAGCGACTTCCGGATCGGGATGATGCGCGGCCAGGTCGATCCAAACACGCTGATGAGAAACCTCCTCCCCGTCCGTGTCCTCGTCGTCGAACTGGCCCGCGCTTTCCAGCGCCTCGATCGCCGATTGACGAAGGCTCGGCTCGTGAGCGTACGACAGCAGTCGGAGGACCTCCGCCGTGCCCGGCCCGATCACGCCTCCCCGCCCCAACTCGGCGACGATCTCGGCCCGGACCTCCGGCTCGATCTCGGCCAGCCCCTGCAGCGCGAACCAGACGTCCTCGGGCTCCTCCTCAATCTGATCGATCAAGCCTTCCAGGCTCGCATCGTCATCATCGAGGGCTTCAATCAGTTCTTCCCGCAAGGCGAACAGCTCGGGCCGGGCCTCGATCCGGCCGGTCCCTTCCAGCACTTCAATCGCTCGATACAGGTGATCGACCGCGAGGTCCGGCTGGTCGAGCATGGCATCGGCCAGGGCATCGTACAGATCGGGGTCGCCCAGCGCTTCGACAAGCCGAAGGGCGGCCGTTCCTCGACGGCTGGCCAGGTTGGTCAGCGCCACTCTCACAGCGCGGTCCAGATCTTCGTCAGAAACCGCGTCGAGGGCCGGGTGATCGAGCAGATCCGCTCCACTGACCTCGTCGGACAGATCGGCCAGGGTGTCGAGCAACCGATCGGCGTCTGACGACGATTCAGGGCCGACAGATTCGGGGCCGATCGGCGGCGGGGGCATCGGATTGGTCCTCATCCGTCAACGAAGGGGAATGCGAGGGGAATCGAGTCCTTCGATCATGACATCGGGGCTCATTTTACGCTCCGAGTCCGCATCTTTCCATCACATCCGATCCTGGACCGGCAGTTCCTCGGCGGTCACAGCCGGGGACCTTCGGTCCAGGCCAGGTCGTTCTCGCTCTCGATGTCGGCCACCTCGTAGAGATCGGGATCGACCTCGGTGATGAACCGGCTCGGCGTGGTGAGGATGCTCCCCTGCCCCGGCCTCGAAACCATTAACGGATAGACCAGCCACAGCTCGTCCATCGCCCGGGTCACGGCCACATAGAAAACCCGGCGCTCCTCGTCCTCGCCCCCCGGCTCGGCCAGGCTCCGATCGCCGGGGAATCCGTGCTCGACCAGCCGAGGGACGATCACCCGAGACCATTCCAGCCCCTTCGCCTGGTGAATTGTGCTGAGGACCAGTTGCTCTCCCGAGTCGTCCTGATCCTCGCCCAGCGAATCCATCCCGTAAACGTCTCCCGCGAGCAACATGTCTGCGATAAACTTGTCCAGGTGATCATAACGGGCCGCCAGCACCGACAGCTGCTCGACATCGGCCAGGCGCTGCTCGTGATTCTCGTACCGGGCCTTCGCCACCGCCGGATACCCCCCCTGGAGCACCGCGAGAATCGCCGCCGAGGGGTTCGCCTCCGGCTCGGCCTTGCGAATCGCCCGCAAATCAGCCACAAAGGCGGCGAACTCTCCGCGGGTCTTGGTCGGCACCAGGGCCATCGTCTCGGATGTCTCCAGCACCGCCAGCGGATTTTCCGATGCCATCAACCGAGCCCGGATCGCCGCCGATTTCGCCGGGCCGATCCCCGGCAAGAGCGGCAGCAACCGCGCCCAGGCCGGCTCATCCTTCGGGTTCGCCTGCACACGAAGGTACGCCAGCACGTCCTTGATGTGCGCCTGCTCGAAGAACCGGACCCCGCTACGCACGGTGTACGGAATGCCTCGCTGAGACAGTTCTCCCTGCACCAGAATCGAGTCGTGATGGTTGCGGTACAGGATTGCGATCCGAGACAGCTCGATCCCCTGCTCTCGCCATTCGAGGACCTGCTGACAGATCAGCTCCGCCTCCTCGTAAGCGTCGGCCGTGCCCACGACCAGCGGCTTCGGCCCCCCCGGCCGATGCGCGACGAGCGTCTTGGGAAACCCTGAGGCGTTCTGCGCGATCGAGGCGTTCGTGAAGGCCACGATCTCGGGCGTCGATCGGTAGTTCGTCTCCAGACGGTAGACGCGGGCCTCGGGGTTGCGCTCGGGAAATTTCAGAATATTGTCGTAATGAGCACCTCGAAACCGGTAAATCGATTGCGCATCGTCTCCCACGGCCGTCAGGTTGCCGGCCCCGGCTCGAGCGATCGCCTCGACCAGCTCAACCTGTACGAGATTCGTGTCCTGCATCTCATCGACCAGCAGATGTCGGAAGGACCGGCCCAGCGCGTCCCGCTGCTCCTCGTGTTCCTTCAGCAAGCTCCACCAGAGCCCGAGCAAATCATCGTAATCCATACAATTGGTCGCCCGCTTGCGACGACCATACGCCTGCGCGGCAGCCTCCACCTGCTCGGTCAGTTGAAACCAGTCAGGGAACCGCTCGGCCACCAGATCGGCCAGCGGGCGGCGGGTATTGAAGGCGAAACTGATCAGGTGCTGCACCGATGCCGGTTTCGGCGCGTATCGACCCGAGCCGACCAGCTTGGCATCCTCCATCGCCAGCTTGATCAGATCACGCTGATCCTCACCGTCAAGGATCGTGAAGTTCGGATCGTAACCGACCACCCGCGCCGCTTTCCTTAAAATGCGGTTGCCGATGTGATGAAACGTCCCTGCCCAGACCTTCACCGCCTTCGGCCCGATCAAGCCTTCCAGTCGAGCCACCATCTCCCGGGCCGCCCTTCGAGTGAAGGTGACCAGTAAGATCGACTCCGCAGGCACCCCTCGGGCAATCAAATACGCCACCCGATAGGTAATCACCCGTGTCTTTCCCGATCCCGGCCCGGCCAGAATCAGGTTGTAGCCGTCTGGAGCCGTGGCCGCGGCCCGCTGCTGCTCGTTCAACTCCCGTTCGAGGCTCGCCCGAAGACGATCGCTCCCCGGCTTTTGTAAGCGGATTTTTCGGGTCATGACGATACCTCGATCGGTGGCGCAACCGACGGCGTGTCCGTGGCTCGCGGCCTGGGATCACCTCGTGCCCTCCCCAACGGCCGTCCGGTCGTCTCTTGCCTTCCGATTGTAGAAACTCGGTGTGGAAAATGGGACAGGCGCGCCTGCGGATCGTCCGCGTTTCCGTTTCGGGCTCCGCCATCCTGCATCAAGAGACAAAGCCTCTTACAATGGATCGTGGGCCGCACCAGACCCAACGACCAATCACTTGCCCTCGATCGGTCACGCCCTCCCCTTCCCCTGCTTCTCAAGGAGAACGACGCTCCCATGACGCGCTGGAACCTGGCCGAGTTGAATTACCAAGACATCAAGGCCGAGCCTCCGTTCGAGGTCGCCGTCTTGCCGCTCGGCGCGACCGAACCGCACAACCTCCACCTGCCCTACGGGACCGATACCTTCCAGGTCGAGGTCATCGGCCGCCTCGCCTGCCACCGAGCCGCCGAGCAAGGGGCTCGGGTTGCCCTGCTCCCCGCCCTGCCGTACGGCACCGAAACCAACCAGATGAAGTTCCCGATGGCCATGAACCTCAACCCGTCGACCCTGGCGCGGGTTGTCGGAGACTTGGTCGATTCGCTCGCCACGCACGGCGTGCACAAGTGCGTCTTGCTCAACGGCCACGGCGGGAACGATTTGAAGTGGTATTTGCGCGAATCGTTCGGAAAATCGCCGGTTCACCTGTTTCTTTGCAACTGGTATCAGGTCGCGGCCGATCGTTACGGCGAGATCTTCGAAGACGCCGGCGATCACGCCGGAGAACTCGAAACCAGCATGGGCCTGGCCCACTTCCCCGACCTCGTCCATCTGGACCAGGCCGACGATGGCGCGATGGCCGCGACCCGATTCGAGGCCGTCAACCGAGGCTGGGTCGGCATCACCCGCCCCTGGCACCTGCTGACCACCAACACCGGCGCCGGCAATCCTCACCCGGCCACCGCCGAGAAAGGCAAGGCCGTCACCGAAATCGTCGTCGATCGTCTCGCCGGATTCCTCACCGAACTCTCGGCGGCACCGATCTCTGAGCAATTTCCCTACTAATTCCGTCGATCTCGAACCCCGACTCCCCCCGAAAACGCCCTCGCGGTCAGGGGGAGTGATGCGCGTCCTCGGTTCCCCACACAACGTTCACGACACGGCATACGCATGGATGTTTGCGCGGCAATCGCTTCAGGACAAGCGTTCTCGAATCCTGACAAATCAACACGGGTCCGGTTCCTCTCGAAGCTGGATTCTCGGTCCGTGAATCGATTAGACTGGATTCGTGTCTGTGTGGAATCCACGCCTTGACGAGCCTCCCCCGACATGCCCCGCCTCCTCCTGCCCTCGCCCGCGTCGCGTCTTCTGATCCTCGCCTTCCTGTCTCTCGCTGGTGGCTGTGGGAAACCGGCCCCTGAAGTGGCTCCTCGCACGGAAACGGCGGCCCCTCACACCAGAACTTTTGAATTTGATGGCGTTGTTCGAGCCATCAATGCCGAAGAAGGCGTTGTGAGCATTGCTCATGAAGACATCCCCGACCTCATGCCACCAATGCTCATGGACTTCCGTCTCGAAGACCAGACCCTCCTGGACGACGTGATCGTTGACGACGAGGTGAGCGGCCTGCTCGAAGTCGATTACGACGATCAGAACGAGATCACCCGACTCGAACTCGTTGATTTGGTCGTGACCCGCCCGGCCCCTCCCCGACCGCCAGGGGCCGAACCCCTCACTCCGATCACCCCCCCTCCCACCCTCGAACCCGGCCAGGTCGTGCCCGACCTTGTGATGACAACGCAAGCTGGAGAAGCCTTGCGGCTCTCCGACCTCCGGGGACAAGTGGTCGTATTGACGTTTATTTTTACACGATGCCCTCAACCCGAATACTGTCCGCTGATGGATCGGAAGTTCGGCGAGCTGGCGAAACGAATCGCTCGGTCTCCCGAGCGGGCCGAACAGGTTCGCTTGCTCTCCGTCAGTTTCGACCCGGAATACGACACCCCCGAAATTCTGGCCGAACACGCCCAGCGGGTCGGAGCGCAACCGCCCCTCTGGACCTTCGCCGTGGCCGATCACGAAGCCCTGCGCCAGGTCGCCGCCCCCCTCGGGCTGACCTACGCCCCCATGACCGACCAGATCATGCATAGCCTAAGTACCTCCGTCATCGCTCCCGACGGCACCCTCGCCCACCTCGAACTCGGCAACACCTGGACCCCCGAGGAGCTTTACGGACAGGTCCGCCAGTTGCTCGATGCCAGGGCCCCGTAAGCATCGCCGCCCACGATTCACCCACCGATTGTCCGAATTTTCTCAGCACCCGTGCACCCGCAAGGGGATTGCCGACACCCATGCGTCAATGCGTCACACACGCCTCGCTCCAGCCCGAATTCCTCACACCACGCGTTCCGGTTCCCCAGTTTTTTGAAACAATCCACCCCTCGACAGAGAATCCCTGACGCGCAAACGAACAGCATGCGCCTGGGATCACTGATCACACCACGCGACACATATGAAACGCTCGACGATCGCCAAAGTCGTAGACACCGACCTGTGAGCATGGTCGAAAATTATCGCAAAACCGCAATTCTCAAATCGTTTCAGGTAACGTCTTGCAAAACAAGCACGAGTCGATATACTCCTGCCAGCAGCGCATGGCGATGGCCGCCAGACACGCTCTGCCCTCACACCTTCGACTCAATGCGACTCACCGGCTCCTGAGAAAATCATTCCTCAGCGCTTGTGCCATCACCGACACGTTGTTCGAAGTGTGATCTGATGTTGTTTCTTGACGAACCGGTGATATAATCGTCAATGTACGTACCTCGTTCGTAAGAAACGCTCCGTCCGTTCCACTATCACACGGCTCTGCATGCGTTTTCCGGCAATGGCAGAGCCCATCTCCCCTGGAGGATCCTCACCATGGCCGCGACCAAGACGGCGACCCGGCCCGCAACCCGGTCCGCAACGGCTTCGAAGAAGAGCCAGAAGGAAGCCGATCTGCGGGCGCAGCAGGCCCGCCGCGCATCGGTGCTGCTCAAGCACGTCAGCGATCCGACCCGGCTCCAGGTCATTCTGATTCTTTCCGAAGGTGAACGCCACGTCGGTGCCCTCTGCGAGCAGCTCAGCCAGAGTCAGCCGGCCGTCAGCCACCACCTGGCGCTGCTTCGCCACGGTGGCATCATCGCTCCTCGCCGTCAGGGAAAGAACAACTTCTACAGCCTGACCGAGACGGGCGAATCCCTCGCCACCGTCGTCAAAGGCCTGATCTGATCTGGCCCCGGCCCCCGATCTCGTCCGGCCGGAGGTCTCCATGCCCTCCGAGCCGGACCCCTTTGCTCGGCCTTGACCTTGCCTTGCCCCGTCTCACCTGCGCCTTTGTCATTCAGAAAATTCGTCATTTCTCCGGTCATTGCTCAAGACGCAAACCAGACCGATATGAGAGAATGGTGTGGGTTTCCTCCGGTCGTCTGTTGATCCGAGGCGCTGCACCGTGACGCATCGAGGTCTTGATCGCTTCTGGCACGCAATCGGCTCGTCTCCTCCCCTCCGACTCCTGGTCTGGCATCGGAACCGGCACGGACCGATCGAGCATTGCCTGCCCCGCCCGTTTGCCCTCATCGGCCGAACTGCTCCGGCCGATCTGATTCTTGATCATCCCCAGATCAGTCGCAGACATGCCTTCGTGCAGGTCATTGGCAATCGTGCGTACTGCCTCGACCTCGGAAGCCGTGCCGCGCTTGCCTGGAATGGACGGTCGCGCCGGTCGGGATGGATCGAGCCGGGCCAGTTCGTCGAGATCGGCCCCTACCGCATCGGACTTACCGGCTCCTCGCCTCGCAGCGCGGCTGACAACGCCCCGCCAGGCAAGACGAATCCCTCCTTCGCAACCGACCTCGGCGTCGTTCTTGAACCGAGCGGTCAAGGCAGTCCTGCCCAACGCCCCCTGGTCATCGACCGACTCTTTACCCTCGTCGGTCGGGCTCCCGAGTGCGACCTCAGGCTCAGCGACCTGAGCATCTCACGGTATCATTGTCTCTTGATCCGAATCGGACGCGAGCTGTGGGTCGTCGATCTCCTGGGCCGCGGTGGGGTGACCGTCGACTCCCGTCCCGTCCCCTGGGCGCTTCTCGACGATGGGGCGTTGCTCCACATCGGCCGCGATCGCTTGACCGTTCGCCTGCTCCCGTCTGCGCCTCGTCCTGCTTCCGAAACGCGTGCCCTGCCCTTCACTCCCGATCCCGCCAATCAATCCCTCCCTGCGGCGCCGCCTCCCCCCGAACGCCTCACCGAGCTTCCTGCCCTCATCGAACGGCCTTCCTTGCCGTTGCCGATGAACCTCTCACTTCCGATGGTCGTCGAAGGCCCTCAGCAGACCGAGCTGACCCGACTGGCCGAGTCGATGATCGCCCCCCTGATCGACCAGTTCACCATGATGCAACAGCATCTGTTCGATCAGTATCATCAGTCCATGATGGAAATGATGGCCGTCTTCGCGCGGCTTCATCACGAACAGCAAGGGATGGTCGATCGCGAGCTGCGGAAGATTCGCCGCCTGACCCGCGAGGTCCGCGCCTTGCGTCGAGAACTTGACCAGCAGCGCGAGGCCGCCGCGGCCGCTCCTCCTCACAACGGGAAGCAGCCCCCCACCAATTCCGAACCGATCGTCTCCGCGCTGCGATCCGATCGCGCCGAAGCTCCGGGCAGCCCCGAAGACTACCGGGCGGCCCAGGCCCGCATCATCGCCCGGATGACCGAGTTGCAGCAGGAGCGGCAGGGACGCTGGCAACGCTTGCTCGGTCGGCTCGGTGCGGGCAGCGTGGAGCAAGACCGCTGATCCCCCTTGGTCGCAAGCGGTTCCGTCGCAGCATCCTTGCCTTTCCCCCACTCCAGAACGACCAACGCCCCGAACCGGATCGCCCGGCCATATTGCCAGGGTCCGGTTCGGGGCGTCTTGATCGCGCCAGGCGAATCGTTTCCGTTAGTCGGCGTCGGCCTGTGCGGCCACGGCCTCGCCCTGGTGACCCGGAACGGCGATGAGGGTCGTCCGAAGACTCCCATCGGCCGTGTTCCAGACCTTCACTTCTCCATCCCAGCTTCCCGAGGCCAGCCAGGCGCCATCGGGCGAAACGGCCAGGCGATACACCCAGTCATCGTGCCCTTGCAGCGTCTGCACAACCTTTCCGTCGGCCGGGTTGAAGACGCGAACAACCGCATCGGAGCCCGACGCGGCGAGTTTCTGCCCCTCGGCAAAGAGCACCAGATCGAAGACCGGCCCGCCGAATCCGCCAAAGGCACGGACCTGCTTGGCGTCTTCGTCGGGGTTCCACAGACGAACCTGCTTATCGCCACCGCCACTCATCACCATCTTCCCGTCAGCCGCGAAGGCAACGGTATAGACCGGCTCTCCGTGACCGGGGAAGGTGACGAGCGACTCGTACGCCTCGGCGTCGAACAGCTTGCTCGTCTTGTCCCGGCTGGCGGTGGCCAGGCGCTTGCCGTCGGGGCTGAAGGCAATGTCGAGGACCCAGTCGGCGTGATCCTCAACCTCGGCCAGGCGCTCGCCCGACTCCACGTTGAAGACCCGGATCGCCCGGTCGGCCCCGCCAAAGGCCACCCGCGTGCCGTCGGGGCTGAAATCGACGCAGAAGACCGCGTCCTCCGACTCGACCAATCGCTTCGGATCGCTCAGCGTGCCATCTTCGCCCACGGTCCAGAGCGTCGCCTCGCCCGCCTGCCCAGGGCTTCCCGAGGCGGCGGCCAGATACTTCCCGTCGGGGCTGAAGGCCACGTCGTACACGCGCTCGGCCACCCCTCGACTGCGCTCGGTCAACGAG
The DNA here is from genome assembly GCF_009177065.1 of Tautonia marina. NCBI lineage: Bacteria > Pseudomonadati > Planctomycetota > Planctomycetia > Isosphaerales > Isosphaeraceae > Tautonia > Tautonia marina. Next base: position 16,978 of record NZ_WEZF01000027.1, on the reverse strand, counting down.
CCATCGGCAAGGGTGTAGGTGTTCAGTTCGTGATACCCGGAGGTCATCACCGCATCACCTGTCGGAGTGAACGTCAGCGCCGTGATCGGCATCGGATAGGGGTAGGCGTCGGGGATGACGATCTCTCGGGCCTTGCTGACCAGGGAGACCCAGTCGGCGGCCGGGTCTTCGCCGTCGTATTCGGCCCCTTCGGCGACCCATCGTTCAATGATCATCCGCTTTTCTTCGGCGATCGGCTCTCCGTCCCAGGGCATCAAGGGAACGCCGTCGGGCCGGATCAGCTCGACGAAATAGCTCAGGTCCGGGTCGCCGGGTTCGAGCATGATCCCTTCCCCCATCGCCCCGCCTTTGGCGAGCGAGGCGAAGGTCGTCAGGTCGTACCGGCTCTCGGCCTTCTTCGGGTTGTGGCAACCGACGCAGCTCTCGACCAGAATCGGAGCCACGTCCTTCAAAAAGCTGACGCGAGGCATTTCGGCGGCCTCGGCGGCCGGGGCCTCCGGTTCAGCGGGCTCGTCCTGGGCTCGGGCCGAGGGAAGCGCGACCATCGCCGAGGCGAGGGCCAGCGCGCCGATCAGGTGCAGACGGATCATCAAGGCGACGTCCTCCGGGCGATTGGTCCAACGATGCGCACGATGCGCAAAGGCAGGGCTCAGGATGCTCACAATCACTCTCCCGCCGCCGCCGCCACCACGGTCACGGCCAGCGGGCTCGTCAGCGGGGGAGCGTCCGCGTCTCCTACTTTGAAGGCAGCCGAGGCCCGAGCGTTCCCCATACCGGCCGCCGCGTCGGCCGCGGCCGACAGTTTCAGGGTAAACGTGGTCGCGTCGCCGGCCACGGTCACCGGCTCGGCGGTCACGCCGGCGGGCAGGTCGGCCAGCGAGACGGTCACTTCCTGGGTGAAGGGGGCCTTGCGGGTCAGCGTGCCCGCCACCTCGACCGACTCTCCCGCCTTGATCTCGACGGCCGGCGCGGCCAGGCTCAGTTCTCCCGGCGGCACCACCGTCACGGTCACGGCCGGAACGGCGAAGGTCCGGTCCACGTCGGCCACCTTCCCCTTGGCGGTGAAGGCGATCATGGCCGCGCCGATCGGAGCGTCGGGCGCGGCGTTCACGGCCACAACCCCCGAGGTCGCCCCCTCGGCCAGCGTTGCTTTCGGCGCCGCAATGCCGGTCGGGCCGGGCAGCGCCTCGACCTCCAGGGCCGCGTTGGCTCCTTCGTTGCGAGCGACGGTCAAGGGGACCTCGGCCCCGAAGCCTCGGGCCACCTCAATCGGATCGGTCGGTGTGTCAATTGTGATCGGTGTCGGCAAGGCGTGGGCGACGGCCAGCCCTTGCTGAGGTTGGACATTCGTGGGGAAGGCGCCGAGCGACGCGAAGGTCACCATCGTATCGGCGAGCACCTCGACCGGGCCGTTCGGCCCTTCGGCCGTGCCGACCACGCGGAGCGAAACGGCCGGGATATCGGCCTCGGCACTGGCCAGCAGCGAGATCACCCCGTTCGACTGCCCAGCCGGCACGGTTCCCGATCGCACCGTCACGCCTTCGGGAGCGTTCGTGATCGCCAGCGTCACCGGGCCGTCGAACCCTCGACGCACGACATTGACCGGCACGTTGGCCGCTCCTCCTCGGGGAACGCTTACCTGAGCGGCCCGCAACTCGACCTCGAACTTCGGCTCGACGGGCTCGACCACCAGCCGATAGGCATGGCCAATCCCCCCTCGGCTGCTCAGATCGCGAACAACCAGCGTCACCTCCGTCACTCCTTCCGGCACATCGAACTCGGCCGACGGGTCGGGCGAGTTCATCGAAGGAGCGTTCGGCTGGCCCTTGCCGGTCAGTTCGATGCTCGTGTCGTCCCCTTGAGCAATCTGATTGCCGTCCGGTCCCAGCACCCGAAGCACGCCATCAATGGCCGATCCGAGCAAGGCGGCCTCGACCCGAGCCCGGTACTTGGTCCCCGGGCGAACAACGGCCACATAGCGGTCTTCATCCCCCTCCAGCTCCAGCCGACCATTCACCACCACGGGAGGAGCCACGCGCATGGGGGCGGCCTCCGGGTTGCTCGGCTCTCGCAGTTCGGGCAGATGCCCAACGACCAAGGGGGCCGGAATTTCCACGTCAAACGAGCCGTCCAGGCCGACCGCCTCCCCCGGGATCCGGGGCCGAAGGCTCTCGTCTCCTTCCGCGACATCAATCGACACCGCGGCAATGGCCGGCTCGGGCAAGGTCCCCCCGCGAAGCTCCAGGCCGACCGTCTCGCCCAGGCGACCGCCGAGCGGGAACAGCTCATCGGCCACCGGCGCGGAGCCGATCACCAGACGATACGACGGCCGGTTCGCCCCTCGAAACTGCGAGTCGGACAGCTCGACCAGGTAATCCCCATCCTCAGGAAGCTCGACCACCAGCCTCGTATCGGTCAGCAGGCCGGGGGAGTCGTCGTCCGAGGCCACATAACGGCCCGAAGCCGTCGTCAGGCGAACCGTCGGATCAAGGCCCGAGCCGATTCGGGCGGCCCGGGCGTCGATGACAATGCGATCCCCTTTGCGACCGGGGAACCGGACGATGTCCACATCGTTCCCGTTCGCCTTGCCGTCCACCACCGTCGGCACGGCCACGGCCTGCGCCTCGTCGGTCGTGTTGTTCGGCTCTTGCTCGATCACCTGCGGAAGCTGACCCACGGCAACCAGGAATGGGTTCGAGATGCCGTCGTCCGTCCGGACCCGAACCGGATAGGCCCCGACCGGCATGTCGGCCGGTACGGTCAGGCGAAGCCGCCAGTTGGCCGCGTCAGACGCCTGACCCTCCGGAGCGGCGACGACCTCCGCCTCGAACGGAGCGACCAGTTGGGGATTCCCTTGCAGGTTCCCTCCCGTGATCGTCACCAGGGTGGCGACCCCGCGTTGCACCCCTGCAGGAGTGATGTCGGTGATCGACGGCGCATCGGCCGCGGCCGGGGTCGTCACCATCCCGATTGCAAGCGCCGCCAGAATCGGCGAGACGAGGGCCATCGAGGGGCGGATCATGGCGGGCCTCCTTGGGGGGGTCGCGTCGCGGGGAGTCGTTCAGGAGAGGCAGGACAACATCGGCGGGAGCGTTCCGATCGCCGCCTCCTTCGGCCATTGGCGATCGATCCGCTGGAACTGACCAACGTCGCACGGTGTTCAATCCTTGTCAAGCGCCCAGACGACCCTCATCCCCGCGAAAAACGCCTCGACCCGCCAACACTCTCCACGCGAACCCTCCTTACCAGACGACCAGCGCCACCGCCCCACACCCCCGGCCGAGAACTCGTGTTGTGGCTTTTTCCCAACAAGGCTAGAGTGCCCTGCCTTCCGCCCCGGGACGCCCGGCCTCGGTTCCGAAGCCGTGGGCGGCCCGACCGGTTCGAGGTTGAGGAACCGGGCCACCGTCGCCCCCCCATTTTTTTCATGTGGCGGCATGCGTCGTTCGAAGGTCCTGGAGCGAACTCATGCGTGTTTGGCCCTTGATCGCCGTGCTGACTCTGGCCGCAACGGGTTGCGCGGGGCTCGATTTGTCCGGGTTCGATGACGAACACCTGGCCCGCCTCGCCGAGAACTCGTCTTCCTCCCCCACTGCCATCGAACCCACCGCCCCCGACCCGACAGACAATTCTCCTGCGCTCTTCGTCCCGCTCGCGCCCCCCGAGCCGGTCGAGCCGATCGCCCCCCCCTCGCCTGCTTCCCCCATCAACGTCCCCGAGCCTGCCACTCCCATCAAGGCCCCCGAGCCGATCGACGCTCCCCGGCCGATCACGCCACCCAGGCCGATCGCCCTCCCCGAGCCAGTCGAGTCGGCCAAGCCCCCTGAGCCGATCGCGCCGATCGCGTCCCCCGAGCCGGTCGAGCCGACACCTGCTTCCCAGCCGGTCGAGACAGACCAGGCCGCGTCCCTCGCTCCGGTCGAGCCCCTCGATCCGGTTCCCACCGATACGCCGACGACGACGGCCAGTCCAATCGAACCCGCTCCCCAACCCCAGCCCCCGGCCACGATCCTCGCCTCGCGCGCCACCCCGGTCGAACCGTCCGAACCGCGCGAGCTGGCCATGTTCGATCAGCTTGCTGGAGAGGTCCAGGAGATGGCGAAGGCCGAAGCTCCCGAACGCCTTGCCCCGCCCGAGCCGACCCGACCCCAGGGCACGGTGATCGCCACCGTCGGCCCGCAGGCGATTACCCTTCCCGAGCTGACCCAGGCCATCAAGGATCGGATCGCCCGGCTCCCCGGCCGCCAGCGTCCGACCCGTCGCCTCGTCATCCGCATGGTGCAGGCGGAAATGGAAGCGCGGATCCTCGAATCGCTCGTTCTGCAACAGGCCCGCGTCATCCTCGATGGCCCGAGCGAACTGGACGACCTCCGCGCCTCGATCACCCGCCAATGGGCCGATGCCGAACTGCCCCGCATCCTCGAACGCGAGGGCTTCGCCAGTGCCAACGCCTTCGACGCCCGCTTGAGGGCCGAGGGCCAGTGCCTCGATGACCTCCGATCCGCCTACACCACCCGCACCCTCGCCCGCGAATTGATGCGCCGAGAGGGCCGAACGGACCAGAATGTCGACACCTATCTCGACAGCCTGCGTTCGCGATTCCCGATCCAGTCCGACCTGGCCCAGGCCCGCCGCGCGCTGGCCCGCCAGTGATCGACCCGTCGGGGTGATCGAGCTGGCTGAGGTCAGGCAGACCCCAGCCCGAGGAAAAGGAGTTCCTCGCCGTCGCCCCCAAGGTTCGACACGAACCCCGCCCAACTCCAAGGAAGGAACGGAAACCCCACCGATGGCTGGATCGACGGCCGACCCCGCACTCGACCTGAGCGACCTCCTCCGTCGCCGGCCCGACGGCCGATCGCGCCGCTCGTCGTCTTCCCCGACCGACGCCGGCCGCGGCACCGCTGCCACCGCTCGCCAGGCGGCCCGGCCGGTCCTCGAAGCCTGCGACCTGATCAAACGCTTCGGATCGATCACGGCCGTCAACGGCGTCTCCTTCCAGGTCGGGCGGGGCGAGGCCGTGGCCCTGCTCGGCCCCAACGGCGCGGGCAAGACCACCACCATCTCCATGATTTCCGGCCTGCTCCGGCCCGACGAGGGCTGCGTCCGCTTCAACGGCCAGCCGATCCGAGGCGAAACCGACCCGATCAAGCGCACCCTCGGCCTCGTTCCCCAGGAACTCGCCCTGGTCGAGGAACTCTCGGCTCGGGAGAACCTTCGCTTCTTCGGGGCGTTACAGGGGCTTGGCGGTTCCCGGCTCCATCAGGCCATGACCGACGGCCTCGACCTGGTCGGCCTGACCGATCGGGCCGATTCGATCGTGCGGACCTACAGCGGCGGCATGAAGCGCCGGCTCAATCTCGCCGTGGCCTTGTTGCACGATCCCCAGGTCATCCTCCTCGACGAGCCGACCGTCGGCGTCGACCCTCAGAGCCGCAACGCCATCTTCGAGGGGCTCGAACGGCTCAAGGACCGTGGCAAGGCACTCATCTATACCACGCACTACATGGAGGAGGCCGAACGGCTCTGCGACCGGATCGTCATCATCGATCGCGGCCAGGTGATCGCCGACGGCCGCGTGAAGGACCTCTCCGCCCTGCTCGACCGCCACGCCCGGCTCCGCATCGAGCTGGGCAACCCCGGGTCGGGCGACTGGCTCGATCAGTTCGCCGACGTACCCGGCGTCGTTCAGGCTCGTCTGGAAGATCACGAGTTAATTCTTGATGTGAACGACTTGAAGGTCTCCAGCGCGATCCTCCAATCGCTCGATGCCCTCGGCCTGGTCGTCACCCACCTCGAAAGCGACCGGGCCGACCTCTCGACCATCTTCCTGAACCTGACCGGGAGGGCGCTGCGCGACTCATGAACGCTCGACCGCTCGTGGCCCTGGTGGTGAAGGATCTCCGTGTCTTCGTGGCCGATCGCTACGCGCTGACCCTCTCATTCATCGCTCCGATCGCCCTGGCCAGCTTCATGGCCCTCATCTTCGGCGGTGCCGGATCATCAACGCCGAGCAAGATCTCCATTCGCTTGACCGATGAGGACGACTCCCCCATCTCTCGCCGCATCGTCCTCGGCGCTCAGGATGAGCCGACCCTCGACGCCATCGAGCAACCCCTCGACGCCTCCCGAGACGCCGTCCGCAAAGGAGACGCCGTCCTCTCGGTCGTCATTCCCGAAGGATTCGGCGCGTCCTCGGCCGATGCCCTCTACGGAGACGCCGAGCCCCCTGCATTGATCTTCCTGCACGACCCGATGAGCCAGTCCGAGATCAGCCTCGCCCGCGGCCTCCTCACGCGCGTCATCCTCGAAGCCGTCACGGCCGAGGCCATGCCCGATGGCGGCAACGATGAGCTGCTCGATCTCCTGACCGATGAAGCGATCGAATCAAGCATACCTGAATCCGACGAAGCCATTCAGCGCGCCGAGTTCCTCGCCCTCTTCCCCGGCCAGGACGAGTGGTGGCAATCTCCCGACCCCGAGGCCGAGGCCGCCCGCCTCGAAGTCCTCGACGCCTTCCCCGCCCTCGCCGAGTGGTTCGAGGCCGATCCGATCGCCGAGCCCGTTTCCGAGCCGATCGCCTTCGAGCCGGTCGTTGAGGATCGCCAGGGCCTCACGCTCCCCTTCAAGACCGAGGAAACCTCGATCGCCCCTCGCGGCGCCGCCGGCGAACAGGCCGCCCTGGCCGCGCATGCGTTTGCGGGCATGGTCGTGCAGTTCGTCCTCTTCTCGGCCGTCGAGTGGGGCGTCGTCTTACTTCAGGAACGCCGGCGAGGCATGTGGAAACGCCTTCGCGCCGCCCCGATCTCCCGATCCACCTTGATGCTCAGCAAGGTGCTCAGTTGTGCAATCGTTTCGCTCATTATCACTCTGGTCGTCTTCACCGCTGGGGCCTTGCTGTTCGGCTACCGCCTGGAGGGGGACTGGCACGGTTTCCTCGGCCTGGCGGTGGCCTTCGCCCTGATGGCCTCGGCCTTCGGCCTGACGGTCGCCACGCTGGGGCGATCGCCCCAGGGGGCGCGCTCGGTGGCCCTCCTCGGCGTCCTGGTAATGGTCATGCTCGGCGGCTGCTGGATTCCCAGCTTCCTGTTCCCCGAATGGATCCAGACGTTCACCCCCGCTATCCCCACCCGATGGGCGATCGACGGCTTCGACGGCGTCTTCACCCGCGGCTTCTCGTTCGCCGAAACCGTGCCGATGATCTCGGCGCTCAGCTTCTTCGGCCTCGGCTTCACCGGCTGGGCCCTGCTCGCCTTCCGATGGAACGAGCCGTGATCGTACCTGAGACGGTTCTGTCTCCCGCTCCCCCGATCGCGGGGGAGCGGACCGGGGTGAGGGAGGCTCCGGGGCTCCTCTTCGAGAGAAACTGCTCTCGCCGAGTCAGCAGGACTGTGGTAGAGATACTGCTTCATCTCCCGACGGACGCTCGTCGGCTGCCCATCGGCCGACCCTTGAAGTGACGGACAATCCTCGATTCGTCCCAGACCTTCCGCCGTTCCTCGTATCGAGAACGCGGCGATACGGGGCGCAATCGTTTCCCGACTCGCCCGGCCCGAGCCGATCGCGCCCGATCGCCCCGTGCCGACGACTCGCCCCCCCAAAGGAGGCCCGAGCGATGGACCGCCGCCGACGCCGCTTCGTCCCCGGTTCCGAGGGCCTGGAACGCCGCCAGTTGCTCAGTACGGTCGAGGTGGTCAACGCCGCCGCGCCGATCGTCTCGACCGCCGAGGCTAGCCAGACGGCCGCGAATCGCCCGCAAGGCTTCCGAGCCCGAGCGGCCGCGCAGGCCCTGGCCCAGGAACAGGCCTTGCAAGAATCGCGTGACGAGGTGATTCAGATGCGTCTGCAACGCATCGAACGCCTGCCCGCCTTCCTCCAAATGCTCGACCCGAACCGGGAGCTGCCCACCGAGGCCGTTACCGCGATCCAGGTCGAGCTGGTCGGCCTCGTCGGTCAGCTTAGCCCGCCTGCGGAACCGATCGCCGAGGGGTTCATCGACCAGCTCCGCAACGCGATTGCACAAAGCTCGGTCAACCCGCAGACGGTCACGTCGATGAACTTCGCCACCAACCGCCTGCTTACCTCGGCCGGGGCCTCGGAGGAGACGATCACCGTCATCACCGACGGCCTGACCGCCCTGGCCCGCACCGCCTCCGGATCAAACCGCCCCGTTCCGGTCATGACCAACGATTACGCCCTGGTCGTCCAGACGGCGATGGGGGTCGGCCGCCCGATCTCTCGGGCTGAATTGCTCGGCCTGCAATCCCCACTCGCCCCGGTCGCTCCCCAGCCCGCCGCCCTTCGGCCGACGGGTCCTCCGCTCGGGGGAGCCCCCGGCAACGGGGTGTTCTGACTCGCTCGCCATCGAGCCCAGCCCATCTTCGGCACAGCAATTGCTCATCTGCTCTCTCCCGTGAGGGAATCCCACCTGATCCTGGCGATCGGGCCGCCGCGCAACGAATGCGGCCCGATCCCAATTTCAAAAGGAGAGCAGCATGTTCACTCGATCGAAATGGATGCCCCTAGCCGCATTCTCCGCCATCATCCCTCTGATCCTCGCCGGTTGCGAGGGTTCCGACGCCGAGCGAGCCGTCGAGGGTGTCACCGGTGTCGAGGAAGGAACTGCCACCCGCACGGCCGACGTTGACGAAACCACCTACACGGTTGAGGAAGTCAAACGCATCCGGAATAACGAGACCGGCGAGGTCGTAGGCGAGGAAGTCAGCACCACCGATGTCACCGTTGAGGAAGAGGTGAAGGTCAAGCGAGAGGTCGAGGTTAACGAAGGGGCCACCAGCACCGAGACCGAAGGTTATGTGCCCGACGCCCTGAGCGACCAGTAACGTCCTCCCCGGGGCCCTCTCAGCAATCACTCCCCACGCCCGAAGGACGCAGGCGTGCCCGGTCCGCTCGGCCGGGACCGCTGAGCCGCCTTCGGGCGGTTGCGTTGAGACGAATGATCCGCTCCAAGATCGCGCCGGGGTCGCTCGCGTCCTCTCCCCGGCGTTGATCGACGCTCCCGCCACACGGTTCCCCCGACGGCCGAAATCCGCTAGGCTCGCAATCGGTCCCGCACCGCCCAAGACCGGCCGGAAGGAAACACGATGGCGATGCCGACGAGCCCCGACCGTCCGGGGCCTCGATCTCGGGAGTCCACCCCTCCCGGATCCGAGGCCGGCTGGGCCGCCCGTCGGGTCTACTTCCCCGAGCTGGATGGCCTGCGCGCCGTGGCGATCGCCCTGGTCTACGTCTTCCACGATCGCAAGCTCGACCTGCTCGGATTCATCACGCAGACCCTCGGTCTGATCGTCTCGATCACGCTCGACCCGCTGCTGGAACTCATGGGCCTGGGCTCAATCGGCTTCCGGGTTCCCGTGCTTGTCTCCACCTTGCGCGAGAATGGGTGGATCGGTGTCCAGATCTTCTTCGTGCTCAGCGGCTACCTGATCGCCACCCTCCTGCTCCGTGAGCGATCGCGTTACGGCCGCGTCGATCTCCGCGCCTTCTGGGTCCGACGACTGCTGCGCATCTGGCCCTTGTATTACCTGGTGATCCTGATTTGCTGGAGCCTGATGCCCTTGATTCGGAGCGGGGTTGGGCTCGGCCCCCGAATGTGGAGCCCCGAGGCCCTGGCGCAACTCCCCTACTTCCTCCTCTTTCTGGGCAACTGGTCGATGGGGTTCCAGGGGCCGTTGCCGGCCGACTCGGCCGGGGTCCTCTGGAGCATCTGTGTCGAGGAGCAGTTCTACCTGGTCGTCCCCCTGCTGATTGCCTGGGTTGGGCCGAGAAGCCGGGGCGTGCTGATCGCCCTGATGATGGCCGCGGCGATCGTCGCCCGATACGCCCTGGCCCTGTCGGAGGCCAACCCCTTGTTACTCCGGTTCAACACCATCGTTCATCTCGATACGCTGCTGGCCGGGGTCGCGCTCGCCCTCGTCACCCACCGGCTGCCCGACCTGGGACGGTCGGGCCTTTGGATCGGGCGGGCCGTGGTCGTGCTCGGGCTGGTCGCCCTGTTCACGGTCCCCCTGGCTCGCGGCGGCCCGTGGAGCCAGGCGATTGATTACATCCTGATCTGGGGATGGGCCGTTGCTTTGGTCGCCTGGGCCGCCTCGGCCCGAGATCCCTGGACGGCCCTCCTCCGTCGGCCGACCCTCGTCTGGCTCGGCAAGATCAGCTTCGGCCTCTATCTGTTCCACGAGATCGCGCTGGGAATCGCCGAGTGGATCGGGTTCGCCCTGCGGTCGATTCCCGACATCGGCCCAATCGTGACCCTGATGGCTCCGGCGCTGACCGTCGGGCTGGCCGCCCTGTCGTACTCCCGCTTCGAACGCCCCTTCCTCCGTTTGAAAGACCGCTGGACCCGCGTTCCCTCTCGACCCGTTGACCCTCCGGAACAGGAGAAACCAACGGCAACTCGTGAAAAAACGAACATTTAATTTTTGGAAAACATTCAAAACCATCAATCACTCGATGGCGCGACGGTAATCACCACGGATTTCGAGGTCGGCGTATTGCTGATCTCGGCCGTGCTGTCGATGGGGACCAGCACATTGGCTTCGGGGAAGTAGGCAGCCGCGCAGCCTCGGGGGATGTCGTAGGGAATGGCCCGGAAATGTCGGGCAATCCGGGTGCGGCCCTGCGGATCGATCCCGGTCAGATCGACGCTCTGCTGAGGCTCCAGGCCACGATCGTGCATGTCGTCTTGATTCATGAAGACGACCCGGCGCTCGTTGCGGATGCCTCGGTAGCGGTCGTCTCGGCTGTAGACGGTTGTGTTGAACTGATCATGACTGCGAATGGTCATCAGGAGCAACTGGCCGGGCTCGGGCTCGATCCCGGTCAAGGGGGCGGGGGTGAAGTGGGCCTTGCCGTCCCACGTCGGAAATCGTCGCTCGCGGACCGGGTGTTCCAGGGCGAAACCGCCGGGGTGGCGGACCCGATCGTTGTAGTCGTCGAAGCCGGGGACGACGCGTTCGATGGCGTCCCGGATGCGGTCGTAATCCTCAACAAGCCACTCCCAGGGGACCGTCGATCGCTCCTTGAGCGTCTCCACCGCCAATCGGGCGATCATGACCGGTTCGCTCAGCAGGTGGGACGAGGCGGGCGAGAAGCCGCCGTGCGACTGGTGGACGATCCCCATCGAGTTCTCGACGGTCACGAACTGTTCGACCCCACCTTGCACGTCGCGCTCGCTCCGGCCGAGGCACGGCAGGATCAAGGCCGTGTGGCCGGTGACGAGGTGCGAGCGGTTGAGCTTCGTCGAAACCTGCGCCGTCAGGCGGCAGCGGCGCAGGGCCTCGGCCGTGAAGTGGGTATCGGGGCTGGCCGAAAGGAAGTTGCCGCCGAGCCCGAAGAAGACGTGGGCTTTCCCCTCGTGCATCGCCTGGATCGACTGCACCACGTCGAAGCCATGATGCCGGGGTGGGTCGAAGTTGAAGGCCGCGCCGAGGCGATCGAGCCAGCGGTCGGGCATCCGTTCCCAGATGCCCATCGTCCGGTCCCCCTGCACGTTGCTGTGCCCCCGGACCGGACAAACCCCCGAGCCGGGCTTGCCGAGCGCCCCGCGCAGGAGTAAAAGATTGACGACCTCTTGAATCGTGGCCACCGAGTTTTTGTGCTGGGTCAGGCCCATCGCCCAGCAGCAGATAATACGGTCGGTCTCGGCCAGGCGGCGGGCGAGGGCCTCGATCTCCTCGCGCTCGATGCCGCTTAGGCGAACGATTTCGACCCAGGTCGTTTGCTCGACGACCTCGCGGTAGGCGTCGAACCCGGAGGTATGCTCATTGATGAACACGCGGTCGATCGCGTCGCCGCGCTCGTGAAGCATCTCGTCGAACAGGGCCTTGGCCAGGCCGCGGAACAGGGCCTGATCGCCATTGATCTTGACCTGCAGATACGTGTCGGCCAGCGTCGTGGCGAAGCCGAGCATCCCCCGGACCTGCTGCGGGTGGGCAAAGGCGAGCAGGCCCGCCTCCTTCAACGGGTTGATGGCCACGAGCTTCGCCCCGTGCTCGACCGCGTTTTGCAGGGTCGTGAGCATCCTCGGGTGGTTCGTGCCGGGATTCTGGCCGACGAGGAGGATGATGTCCGCCTTGGCGAAGTCGTCGAGATGGACCGACCCCTTCCCCACGCCGAGCGTCAGGCCGAGGGCCGCGCCGCTCGACTCGTGGCAGAGGTTCGAGCAGTCGGGCAGGTTGTTCGTGCCGTACTGGCGGACGAACAACTGATAGAGGAATGCGGCCTCGTTGCTGGTTCGGCCCGAGGTGTAGAAGACGGCCTCGTCGGGGGAGGCCAGCGCGTTCAGCTCGTCGGCGACGAGGCGGAAGGCGTCGTCCCAGGCGATCGGCTCGTAGTGGGTCGCGCCGGGGCGGAGGACCATCGGCTCGGCCAGGCGTCCCTGGGCGTCGAGCCAGTCGTCGCCGTGCGCGGCCAAGTCGGCGACGGAGTGACGGGCGAAGAAGGCCCGATCGACCCGCTTGGTGGTCGTCTCGGCGGCGACGGCCTTGGCGCCGTTCTCGCAGAACTCGAAGCTGGTCCGCTCGCCGGGCTCGGGGTCGGGCCAGGCGCAGCTCGGGCAGTCGAAGCCGCCGTCCTGGTTGACGTGAGTGAGGATGTTCAACCCTCGGACGAGGCCGGCCTCTCGGGTGACCTTCTTCATGGCGTGGAAGACGGCCTCGGGCCCGGCGGCCTTGTGCTCGGGCTTCTTCAGGTGCAGTTCGGAGAAGGCGGTCGGCGGTTCGTCGCTGGGGTGGCCGTGGTCGTCGTCGAACGGGTTCGGCGGAAGCGAAGGAGACTCCGAGCTCGTCGGGGGCAGCTTCGGCGAGTTGTCGCGAGAGTCGGGCGCCATGGGAAGAGCCTCCGCAGATCGCAAGCAAGGCACAAAGGGGCGGGGTCAGCGGGCAGGATCGGCGGTCGAGATCGAGGCGGCCTCGACCCGGACCCGGACCCGCCACGGGGCGCTGTAGACGTTGAACCGATCGGGACCAACGAAGCCGCAAAGAGTCAGGCCGAAGGTCTCGGCCACCTCAACCGCCAGGCTCGACGGGGCACCGACGGCGGCGACGATCGGGAGTCGAGCGGTGACGGCCTTCTGAACGATCTCGAACCCGGCCCGGCCGCTCACGAGCAGGATGGCCGGATCGGCGTCGGGGTGGGGACCGTCGAGGGTTCCCAGGGCCCGGGCGCCGATGAGCTTGTCGACGGTGTTGTGGCGGCCGATGTCCTCCCGGGCGGCGATCAGGGAACCGTGGGCGTCGAGCAGGGCGGCGGCGTGCAGGCCGCCGGTCTCGACGAAGACACGCTGGTAGTCACGGAGCAAGGCGGGCAGGCGATGGATCGTCTCGGCCTCGACGACCGGCCCGTGGCCTGGGTTCGGCCGGCATCCGTCGAGGTTCAGGGCGCGGAGGGTGGCGGTCCCGCAGACGCCGCAACTGGAGTTGGTCAAGACATTGCGGGCGAAGCGTTCCAGATCGACCTCGACCCCCGGTTTCAGGTCGACCCGGATGATCCGGTCGAGCGACCGGCCGGCGTCCTCGGGTTCCTCGCGGGCGACCTCGTCGATGGCCTCGGGCGAGGGGATGACCCGCTCATTGAGCAGGAAGCCGACGGCCAGCTCCGCGTCGTGGCCGGGGGTCCGCATGGTGATGCCGATGGTCCGAACCGCTCGGCGGTCGATCGGGCCGAAGCCGAGCCGGATCTCCATCGGCTCCTCGGGGGCGAGGCGATCCCAGAGGATCTCCGCCTCGCCGCCGTGGGCTCGGACGCGCTGCACTCGGGTTCGCACGGACTCCGGACCGGACATGGGCACCGGCCCTCCAGACGGGCAGAAGGAATCGAGGGCTGATCGAGGCGATCTCAGCATCTGTTGTCTGCTCTATCATACCCGCCGGAAGGCGAGGCTCAACGGGCCGATCTCCCAAAGCCCCCTCTCTTGATCCGACTCGAACGGGTCAGGGGGTCATGACCACCTTGACGCACTCGTCGGGCTGGTCGCGGAAGGTGGCGTAGGCGTCGGGGGCCTGGTCGAGCGGGACGCGGTGGGTGATGAGGAAGGTCGTGTCGATCTCCCCCTTCTCGACCCGATCGAGCAGGGGCTTCAGATAGCGGTGGACGTGGGTCTGGCCCATCTTCAGGGTCAACCCTTTATTGAAGGCGGCGCCGAAGGGAACCTTGTCGAGCAGGCCGCCGTAAACGCCGGGGATCGAGACGGTCCCCCCCTTGCGGCAGGCAATGATCGCCTGGCGGAGCACCCGAGCGCGGTCGGTGGCGAGGTAAAGGGAGGTCTTGGCGTAGTCGAGCAGGGCATCGACGCTGTGGCCGTGGGCTTCGAGGCCGACGGCGTCGATGCAGACGTCGGGACCTCGGCCACCGGTGGTGTCCTTGAGATACCAGAACAGATCGACCTCCTCGTAATTGACGGCCTCGGCGCCACAGTGGTCGCGGGCCATCTGGAGGCGGCGATCGTAGTGGTCGATGGCGATGACGCGCTCGGCCCCGAGCAGGAAGGCGCTCTTGATGGCAAAGAGGCCGACCGGGCCGCATCCCCAGACGGCGACGGTATCGCCGGGCGAGATACCCGCCTGCTCGGCGGCCATGTAGCCGGTCGGGAAGATGTCGGTCAGGAACAGGACCTGTTCATCGGTGAGGGACTCGGGAACCTTCATCGGCCCAACGTCGGCATAAGGGACGCGGACGTACTCGGCCTGGCCGCCGGCATAGCCGCCCATCAGGTGCGAGTAGCCGAAGATGCCGGCCGGGGCGTGGCCGTACGCCGCTTCGGTCAGGGCGGCATTGGGGTTCGAGTTGTCGCAGAGGGCGAACAGGTCGCTCTTGCAGAAGGAACAGTGGCCGCAGGCGATCGGGAAGGGGACGACGACCCGGTCGCCGACCTTCAGGGTCTTGACGCTCGGGCCGACGGCGACGACCTCTCCCATGAACTCGTGGCCGAGGATGTCGCCGGGGGCCATCGTCGGGATGAAGCCGTCGTAGAGGTGCAAGTCCGAGCCGCAGATGGCGGTCGAGGTGATCCGGAGAATCGCGTCGCCTGGGTTCAGGATGGTCGGGTCGGGCACGTTGACCACCCGAACGTCTTGCTTGCCGTACCAGCAGAGTGCCTTCATCGGGGATGAGCCTTGTTCAAAAAGGGGGTTCGTTCGGGTCGATTGGCCAACAATATGAGTGGCCCCGGTTGCTCGCCTACCGGGGTCGCGGAGCGACGAGAGAACTCGGGGCGGCCTCCCGTCGCCTCTTGCGGCTGCGCCGCCCCGGTTGGCGAGCAACCGGGGCCACCCGAGCGGGGGGACAGCCGGGGGCGGTCGCTCCCCGTTTGGCTCATCAGCCGGGGGCCGGTCGGCCCGAAGGCTGGCCGAGGACGGTGGCGATCTCGCCGACCTCCATCAGCTGCTTCAGGCGGCGGAGGTTCTCTCGGGTAACGGTCGAGGGGTCGTAACTGATGAGGCGGGCCACATGGGCCGTGAGCTTGCCGCCGGGCGGGTCGAACTTCTGGTTGACGCGGACCTCGGTCCCTCGGCCTCCGGTGGCGGGGGCAAAGTGGACGGAACCGGCGGTGGCAACCTGAGCGCCGGGCAAACTCCGCCAGGCGATCAGGCGGCCGGGTTCGTCGTGGTGGATCTCGGCGTCCCACTCCAGGCGAACGCCGAGCGGCCCCTCAACGACCCAGTGCGAGTGGATGCCGTCGGCCGAAGTGACGGAGACGACCTCGCTCATGAAGGAGGAGAGGTTGGCGTGATCGCGCCAGTAGGTGTAAATTTCCTCGGCCGGGCGGTCGATGAGGATGGCTTCCTCGACCCGAACGCCGTGCTGGGCGGGGACGCTGCCGGAGGGCCCCTGGTCGGGCTCGGAGGTATCGACCCCCATCGCCTGGTAGAGCGAGCAGTGGCCGGTGGTCCCTCGGTAGAGCAAGGCCCCGCCGATGCCGGCGGTGATCAAGCCCTTCAACCCCCCTTTGGCCAGGCCAAGGACGATCAGGGCGCCGCCGCCGACCTGCGAGGCGATGCGCTCGGTTTCGCCCACGTTGATCGGCGCCGAACCGTGCTGGTCCTGTTGGGAGACGCGGGAGGTCTCCTGAGCGTGCCGGATCGAGTGTGCCGAAGCCATGACGGAACTGCTCCCTGGCGGAGTGCCATTGGCGAAAGGTTGGGTCAAACGAAATCGGAATCACGGATCGAGACAGGAGCAACTGCGATGCCGTCATCAGGGAGCGAGGGCAGATCGGAAATGCTCGGGGAGGCAGGGCGGCTCGGTTCGTCGCGCAGGAGGGGCGGGGCTCGCCAGGCGAGGGCGAGGGGAGGACGGGGAGCGGCGGACGGGGAACGGAACGGGGCGATCAGGTCGAGGGGTCGTCGCGGCGATCGGGGGCCTGGGAGGAGCCTTGGGGAGGGGTTCGAGGGGCCTCGGTCGCGCTGCGGAGGGGGTCGGGGGAGGATCGGAGGGGCTCGGTGCGCCCGTCGGTGCGCCCCAGGGTGCGCGGATCGGGGGAGGAGGAGGCGTCGGACGAGGGATTGCGGATCTCGCTGGCCGATTGTGGGTTACGGCGATCTTCGGGCGAGGATTCGGGGGCCGGAGGCGGTTCGTTTCGGGAATCGGGCGGGGGAGGGACGAAGGCGGGACGCTCGGCGTGATGGGCGCGGGAGCGTTGCATCATCGTTTGCTCGCGGGCGTCGTTTTTCGAGCGTTCGGAACGGAGGCGGGTCAGGGCGTTGAGGGATTTGTGGAAGTCGCGGAAGGCGTCGCGGCGGTAACGGTGGCGGAGTTGACCGTCCTTGGTCGTATCGACGAGCGAGGCAACCTCGATGGCCTCGGCCTCGGGGCGGTCGAGGTCGTCCCAGACGAGCGGGCGGAGGGTTTCGAGCCGGGTGATGGTGGCGGTGACGAGGGCGAGCAGGCGGGAGCGGGCGTCGGGGCC
The DNA here is from genome assembly GCF_009177065.1 of Tautonia marina. Taxonomy (NCBI): domain Bacteria; kingdom Pseudomonadati; phylum Planctomycetota; class Planctomycetia; order Isosphaerales; family Isosphaeraceae; genus Tautonia; species Tautonia marina. Next base: position 54 of record NZ_WEZF01000027.1, on the reverse strand, counting down.
TGAGGGAGTGCCGGCGGTGGGGAAGTAGGCGAGACGGGCATCGCGCCAAAGGTG
>NZ_WEZF01000026.1 GCF_009177065.1 Tautonia marina | reverse complement strand
CTGACACAAACCCTGCAGGAGCGTAGCGGTCAGTGTACCATGACCCTGCCGTCTGGGTCGGAGAAAGGGTGACATCACCCGCGTTGTCGAACGTGAAGATTTGACCAGCCTGTGTCCCGCTGGGAAGCATTGCAACAGTAGCGAGCGTGAGACTGATCCAGGTGATTCGAAGCAAACTCATCTGACACTCTCTTCCTCGATCGGCTGAATCCTCCAATGCCGGAGGAAATCCGCTTCCACGGCATTGTCAGGAAATTCGAGCATGCTCAAGCGCATTCAATTCCTCTTGAGCGAGTTCGAACCCTAGCGGGCCTACCCAACGGACACAAGTGCATGATGACAAAATACACCACCCCCCCCTCACGATTGCATTGAGAAATTCTGTCTACCTTCACCGATCGACAGAGGATATCAAACCATGTCCGTTTCCGACGATTGCCTGGCGTTGGTCAGGCGGAGGGGCAACGTTTGGCACGGGGACGGCAGCAGCCTCGAATCCTTCGCGTCAATTCATGGAATTGGACATCTTCGCACACACTTCATTCTGTGCATCCCATCGAAGGGAACGCGTGTCGGGTAGCGTGAGTCCGTCGTGGGCCTGGTGAGGGTCTGGGGGCACTCGACTCGGCAAACTGCCTGGACTGTCAAAGGCTATACTGGAGCGTTCGAGATGAAGCCGATCTCGTTCTCGTGCGAAGCGTCGTTGGGAATTTCTGCCGAGGAGATCGCTCGCGGCATGCTTGAGTTGGACCGATGGCCCGATTTTCAGGGTTATGGGCCGCTGCCAGGGATTCGGGAGGCGTCGTTCGAGGTTCGGACGCCGGAGGTCGTCGGCAGCGTGGTTCGGGTGTCGAACGCGGACGGTTCAACCCACACGGAGACCGTGACCGAGTGGAGCCCGCCACGGCGCATCCGGCTCCGGCTGGGCGGATTCTCCCCGCCGCTGTCGCGGTTGGCGACCGACTTCGAGGAGACCTGGACGTTCGAAGAGCTGGGCGATCGCACGCGGGTCGTCCGCACGTTCGACCTGCATCCTCGGTCCGTCGTCGCCCGGCCCTTCCTCTTGTTGATCTCGCTGCTACTCCGGGGGGCGGTCCGTCGGCACCTTCGTCGGATGAACGAGCCGGAGACCGCTGATCGGTGATCGCCCGGCGTGTGAGGAGTGCTGCTGCCAGTCTGAATCGGTGGGTTCACCGTTTTCGGATCTGGCTTCTGCGTTCGTTCGACCCAAGAGGACAGACAGGAAGCAGTCCTACACATTGGTTTGATGCCAGGCAATAGCCCCGGGTCGGGCGTTGGGATACCGAGCGGGCTGCACCGGGTGCGGCTGGTCGTTTCAGCGGTCGGGTGTTTCGAGCAGTTCGAGCAGGCGGTCGAGCTTGGATTCGAGGGCGGAGAGGCGGTGTTCGATGGATTCGACCGGTAGCGTGGGGCGTCCGTCGGCCGGGGATCGCATGGCTTCCATCTGACGCTGGTTCCCCTCGAGAGCGGATTCGATCGATCGGAGGTAGGCCTGCCTGTCCGCGGCCTCGCCCATACGGTCGAGATACTGTTGCTTGATACTGTCCAAGGCGTGCTCAAGGGTGATCCTCTGGTTACGATCGTCAGGGCGCTGGGCATGGTCGAGAGCCCTGCGCCCAGAATCTTCCAAACGCTCCCGATAGAGTTCACCGAAGACCTCCGCCTCGATGGTGAGCAGTTCGACCTCTGGTCGAGCCCGGGCGATCGCACGCCGAAGCATCTCCTGCTCTCGATGGAGTTTTTCCAAGCTTGATTGTCGGGGACCGCCCGTTACCACCGGCCGTTCGAAAGGACTGGCTAGGGGCTCGCCCGGTGAGTCTTTGAGCTGGTCGGTACTGACCCGGCCCCGAACGTCGGTGCGGTCGCCTTCCACGTCTTCCGATGGGGTCGGCACGACCCCAGCCACCCCGCCGAAGTTGATCCTACGGTAGATGTAGCGGGTCGAACCTGGGTCGGTTCGTTCGAAACCGGAGGGATGGGGGGCGTCGGGATCGACGAAATGGAGCGTGAGACGATCACCTTCGATCCGGTAGACGCCGCGGGACCGGGGAAGGGATTCCCGGCCTTCCCTGGTGGACCGTTCAATGCGGGGAGGGGTCGCGGTCGGATCGACGAGATAAATCGGGTATTCGCTCGTGGGGAAGGGCGGCCCGATCCCGTGACCAACCGCCCCATGATGCACACCGACCATCAGCGGGATCGGGTCGTCCTTCGGCATACCAAGGTCGAGAATCGGTCCGATGTCGATCCTTGGGACCATGTCCTTGTTGAGCACATCGCCTTCGATCGACTGAAGACGCCATTTCCCCAGAAGATCCGCCACGCCTTCGAAGGGTGGGGGAGCCTTCGCCGCGTCGAGGTCGCCAGGGGCGGGACGATCCAGGCCGTCGGGGCGGTCGCCTTCCGCATGTTCTGCCGGGGTTGGGACGACATCAGCCACCCCGCCCGCGTTCGGCGTCGAGCGTCGCGGAGCCTCGTCGCGAACCCGAGTAAAGACCATGAGCGAGGTGGACTCCCCCCCGTAATCGAAGTCATCGGGCCGGGCGGAGTTGGCAAAGGCGACGTGAAGGGTCAAGGTCTCTTTGTCTAGGCGACAGATTCCCCGATTCGCGATGATGAGGGAGTCCTCCGAGATTGGGACCGAGGCGGACTCGGGTTCGAAGGAGCAGTAATCCCAGGTCAGGGGAGTTGCGTCGGTATCGACGAGAACACATTGATTCACCCGAGCATTTTTGGCAGTCACCCGCACGTCACCATCAACCAGCTCGAACGGGATGAAGGTCGATTTGCCCGAGAGTATCACCTTCGATCCGCCCTGGACACACCCCACGAACGCGATCTCGAAACGGCTCGTGCCCTCGGTGATGGGATGTCCGTTGATCGAGACGCAATTCCAACCGCCGATCAGCGAACGGACCGCGTCGGGGAGATCGTCGGCGGCGTCGGGAGCCGAACCCCCGAGCACCGGGGGCACAATTGCCAAACGAGGGCCGTCGTTGGTCGTGTGCCACAGGGCCGCGAGGCCGGAGGAGCCGAGGCCGAGGGCGAGGAGGACGACGAGGGCGGTGAATTTGAGCTGGTGGGCGGCCATGCCGGATAAGACTCCTGTGGCGAGGGAGAGGGCGACGCCGGGGACGGTCCCGGGGGCGAGGGAACTGCCGAGGGCGAAGGTGGCGGCGGTGCGGGAGGTGCGGTGGATGAGGGCGTGGGGGACGCTGAAGGCGCGGGTGGGGAGGGAGAGGAGGGTGCCGGAGAGGAGCGAGGCGGGGGCGAGGCCGAGTCGGGTGAGGCGGCGGCGGAGGAGGGAGCGGTCGCGGGACTGGCGACCCTTGACGGTGCCGATCGGGCAGCGGAGGCGCGCGGCGGCCTCGGCGTGGGAGTGGCCTTCGAGATCGCAGAGGATGATGACGCGGCGGTAGCGTTCGGGGAGACGGTCGATCGCCTCGTGGAGGGCGACGCGGTCGGCGTGGGGGAGGCTCGCGCAGGGAGCGGCGAGGGTGGCGAGGGTGGCGGTCGAGGGGCGTTCGAGGTGGGAGCGGCGGGAGGAATCGGCAATCAATCGGGAGCAGACGCGGCGGGCGACGCGGTGGAGCCAGGGGCCGAGCAGTTTGGCGTTGCGGATCGAGCCGGCGCGGCGGGAGAGGACAAGGAAGGTGGCCTGGAAGGCGTCGTCGGCGTCGTGGGGGTCGGCGAGCAGGGCGCGGCAGGTGCGGAGGACCATCGGCCCGTGGCGGGTGACGAGGGCCTCGAAGGCGTATTCGTCTCGGGAGCAGACGAACAGGTCGAGCAGCTCGGCCTCGGAGCGGCCGAGGAGCGTCCCCTGGCGGAAGAGGCGGTCGAACTCGCGGATTCCGGCGGTCCGGGGGTTGCCGGGCATGAGGGCGGTCCTTCGGGAAGGGTCGGCGTCCGGAGGTCTGTTCGAGGAGAAAGAGGCGGAGTTGGGGGCGATCGGTTACGCGAATTACGGGAATCGGACGAGGGACAGGCCGGGGCGCCGGAGGTTGCTCCCAGGGTTGGGGGGATTGGGCGGTTTCAGGATGGTCGCGATCGCATCGGCACGCAAGAGTGGCGCTGGGCCCCATCGGGGACCGTCGCGGCCCGAGAGGAGTGCGAGGACGGGCCGTCGGTGGTTCAGGAGGGACAACCGGCGTAGAGTGGGGAGACGCGCTTCATCTCAGAGGGTTCCCTTGATGGCCAAATCTCCCGTGCTTGATGAGATCCAGCGGCTCGATCCGGTGACGGATTGTCAGCGGATCGTGAGCCTGAGCAATACGTTTGATTTTTCGTTCGACGTGGCGCGGTCCCTGGAATTTGCGCTGTTTCGGACGTATTGCGTGCCGAGCATCTCGGGATTGCTGGATCGGACGGGGGAGTTCGCGGCGAGGCCGCAGAAGCGGTACGACGATACGGACCTCATCGTCAGCATCTTGATGGAACACGGGTACGAGAGCGATCGGGGCAAGGAGGCGTTACGGGCGATGAACGGGATGCATCAGAGATTCGCTATCGCCAATGATGATTATCGCTACGTGCTTTCAACCTTCGTGTTCGAGCCGATCCGGTGGAATGCGCGGTTCGGGTGGCGGGCGTATGTGGAACAGGAACGGCTGGCGATGTTCCACTTCTGGCGAGCGGTGGGCAAGCGGATGGGGATCAAGGAGATTCCCGAGGATTATGCGGCATTCGAGCAGTACAACGTCGCGTATGAGCAGGAGCACTTCCGGCTGGCCGAATCGAACGTGAAGATCGGGCAAGCGACGCTTGACCTGTTCCTGAGCTGGTATCCGAAGGCGATCCGACCGCTGGTGCGCCCGGCGATGTACGCGATGATGGACGAGGCGATTCTCAGGGCGTTCGACTTTCCACGCCCCTCGAAGACGATGAGGCGGCTGGTGGAAGGGGCCTTGAGGGCTCGGGCGGTCGGATTACGGATGATGCCGCCCAGACGTCGGCCGTACTATCACAGCAACAGGCGCACGAAAAGCTATCCGAAGGGATATCGAATGGGTGATCTTGGCCCACCAAGGGCTTCGGCGATTCCGAAATCGAGCGATGAGCCGAGGGGAGAGGAATCGGATCGCATGCAGATCTAATTTTATGTTTTTCTGAATGACGAATCGCCTCCCGGATCGAGGGGGTAGACCCCGATCGAGGAGGCGATAGACGCCGAGTCGAAAGCGTGTTGATTGCAACGCTCGGCGAGGTGAGGTGTTTCGTGGTTGCGCGAGTCACTGTCCGTAGGAGACGGCGGCGGGCTGGCCGATGGGGTAACCGCCACCGACGAGGGAAACCGGCACCGGGACGAACGCGTGAGGCGGTCGAACGTTCCGCACGATCAGGTTCACATAGCCATTCGAGTTGTTCAGCATCCATCGAAGCCAATCGACGTTCGGCGTCGGCTGACCGTTGACCGAGACGATGATGTCGCCAACTTCCAGACCGGCCCGCTGGGCCGCTCCACCCGGCATCAGGCTGGTGATCATCAGGCCAACCTGCGGAGGAGCGCCCCCCTGCCCCGGATTCACGTAAGCGACGGCCGGTCCACCGCCGGGCGCGCCGAACGAAGGAGGCAGCGAAACGACCTGCGTGTAAACGCCCAGCGAGTAGCCATTGGTCGGCGTTGGGGCCGGCTGAATGTACGCGGGGGCCGGCTGTTGGATCGGAGGCTGTTGGATCGGGGGCTGCTGGATCGGGGGCTGTTGCACGGGGGGCTGGCCGCCGACGAGGAACGGAGCGACCTGCTTCTTGAGCTGGTTGACGAACTGTTGCGGGACCTGAGCCTGAGCCTGGTTCGACCCACTGGCGAGGACGATGCCCGAGATCACGGCGAGGGTCGGCAGGGAGATCATCGTTCGGTAGAACATGTCAGGGCTCCTGAATTCGCAGGTGATGCTGAATGTGTGGTGTTCTTGATCTGGCTCACCTGACCAGTTGTCGATTTGGCATCGTGCTCAGGTGACGTGGAGCTCTGTGGTCCACATTTGGTGCCAGAGCACAAAAACACATGAAAAACCAGGAAAGAAATTTGCCGCAAGCTCTTGCCAGACAACAGGATAAAAACCTGGAAAAAGTTCGAATCGCGTTGTAATCGAGGGAAAATCGCCTGGGAACTTCCGCGGATCGCGTCGGCTCGCGTGAGAAGGCTGGTGCGTGCCCCGAAGAATCCTGGTGGGGGCAGTGGTTGAGGCCGAGAGGGCTCGACGGTGGGCACTGGGAACGCGGACGGGATGTGCCGGAACGTGCGGACCTGCCCCGTCCTGGTGAGCGACTTACGATGACGGCCGAGGCGGTGACAGGTGTTCGAACGCGCCATGATCGTGGTCACAGGCGGGAGGGCCGAGATCCCAGAAATCGAAGGAGTCGGACAGGGAGGAGAGGTCGAGAGATCGCTCGGCGTCGGTGAGGAGGCAGGCGTCAAGGGAGGCGGAGAGTGCGTCTGGGTCGAGGTCGAGGCCGATGAAGACGAGTTCCTGGCGGCGGTCGCCGAAGTCGGGGTGCCAGTCGTCGAGCGCAGCCTGGCATTCGACGGGGTCGTCGGGCCATTCGGATTTGGGGGTGTCGGCGAGCCAGAAGCCGGCAGGCTCGGTCCGGCAGGCACCTCCAGCGAGGGAGTACAGGCCGACGAACGACGGGCGAGAGGCAAGCCAGAAGGTCCCCTTGGCGCGGAGAAGACCGGGATGATCGGAAGAAATCCAGGCATGAAAGCGCAAGGGATGGAAAGGGCGTCGGGAGCGATAGACGAAGGATCGGATGCCGAATTCCTCGGTCTCGGGCGTGTGTTCGCCGCGCAGCTCGGCGAGCCAGCCAGGGGCCTCGGCGGCGCGCTGGAAGTCGAACCTGCCGGTGTCGAGGATGGCGTCGAGCGGGACCCGGCCGAACTGGGTGGGGACGATTGAGGCCGAGGGGTTCAGGCGTCGCAGGAGGGCATCGAGGCGGGCCAGGTCGGCTTCGGGCACGCGGTCGGTCTTGTTGAGGACGATCACATCACTGAATTCGACCTGATCGAGCAGGAGGTCGGCAATCGTGCGGTCGTCGTGATCGCCGATGGCGAGGCCGCGGTCGAGGAGATCGTCGGAGCGCTCGATTTCGGGGAGGAAGGCGCCGGCGTCGACGACGGTGGCCATGGTGTCGAGTCGGGCAATCTCGGAGAGGGATTGCCCCTGATCATCCTCGAACGTGAACGTTTCTGCGACAGGCATCGGCTCGGAGATGCCCGTGGACTCGATCAGGAGGTAGTCGAAGCGGCCTTCGCGGGCGAGGCGGGCGACCTCGATGAGCAGGTCCTCGCGAAGGGTGCAGCAGATGCAGCCGTTGGTCATCTCGACGAGACGCTCCTCGACACGTCGGAGGCTTGCACCGTCGCGGACGAGGCGGGCGTCGATGTTGATCTCGCTCATGTCGTTGACGATCACGGCGACCCGGAGCCCGGCGCGGTTGTGCAAGACGTGGTTCAGGACCGTCGTCTTGCCCGCGCCAAGGAAGCCTGAAAGGACCGTGACAGGGAGGCGATGGGGGGATTGGCTCATGAGAGGTCGGTCCGGGTCGGAGAGGATTGCAAGGGCATGCCAACGCGCCAGCGGTTGGCGATATCTTTCCAGGTGGAGACGAGCTGCTCGGCGGGGATTCGGAGTTTCGGCCAGGCGTTGATGCCTCGCTGGCGTTCGCCCGGGCCAAGGTGGTCGATCGCCCAGGATTCGTAGGCGATGATCGCCTCGAAGACGGAGAGGACGAGGCGATGGGCCCGGCCACAATCGTCGGGATCGAGGATCGGGCCGAGTTCCGGGACCGATCCGGCAGCCAGCAGCTCGGAAGTCAGCGTCGGGGATCGATCGAATGAGAGACGAAACTCGAAGCGACGGACCCCGATGGCCCCGACGATCGGATCCGTCAGGACAAGGCCCGAACCCCAGAGCACGAGCGTTCGACCCTCGTCGAGCGGTTTTTGATAAGCGCTGGTGCCTCGACCACCTTCGGCCACGGGAATGCGCTGGAAGCCGAAGCCGATCAGGGCGTTTCCCTGAGGGCGTCGGATGTCGAGACCCCAGCACCACAACTGGAGGTCGAGCAGGTTGGCGGCCTCTCGGCGTAAGGTGGGCGGAATCGGCAAACCGGTTCGGGGGCCTCCGGTGCGGAGCCGTCGTTTGGTCAGGGGCAAAGCCATGAAATACGTTCCTCCCAGTGCGAGCCGGCGCCCGGATCCCCTCACCCTTGGCGGACGAAAGGCCGAAGGGAGCACTCCTGGAACCAAGACCGAGGGGCGCGTGATCGTCCGGTACACGACACGCCCTGCAGGGGATAGGCGTGGCATCGGAAGATCGTGCAAGCCCGGCGCGAAGTGATCCCAGAATCGGATCTCGGGCGGATTCAAGAACAGAACGGTCAAATCAGGCGGCGCTGGCTGACCGTTTGTCGGGAGGGGCGCGAGGGCCATGAAGCCCGATAGGCCTGTCCAAGGTGGTCAGGGGAGGGGTTGCAACCTCGGCGATTCTGATCGACTCAGGGAACGGAGGAGCCGGGATTGCGAGGGGGATCGAGACGGCGTTGATCGTTTTGCAGATCAGGCAGTCGTCGTGCGTCGGGGAGACCGGGTCAGGCGCATTCGAGGAGGACTCACCCGAGTCGTGATGATCACAGCCGGGCAAGGCATGAAGGGCCGGTCCTACCAGGGCTCCAACCCCGTAGGCGACCAGCAACCAGGCGATGAGGAGACGACCGACAGCGAGAGTCATGCCAGGAAGATGTCGGAAGGAGTCCTCGACCCATTGATTGAGAATCGTATTGCAAAATCATCTTAACCGAGAGACCAAGGTTGGGCCAGTCCGAAGGGCCCAGTCCAGAGGTGACTATAGCGTGGTTCGCAACTGAGGCGAGGTGAGCATTGCCGGGAACGGGTCTCGGGGGTAATTTAATGCGCTCCCCTCGGAAGGATCTGTCATCTTTCCTCTTCGGGACCAGGGAACGAGGTTGCCCGATGCGACTTTGCCGTTTCGCACTCGACGACGACGTGGCGTTGACCGGCTATTTCATGGACGATCACGTGGTCCCGCTCGACCAGGCGATCGAGGCGTTCACCGAGGCGATGGATCTGGAACTCTTGATCCTTGACACGGACGACCTGATCGGCCTCTTGCCACCGAGCGGTCGGTCGCACCGGGCAGCCTGGGAGCTGTCGAAATGGGTTGAGGGGCTCGATGAGGAGACCTTGAGCGAGCTGTCGGTGCCGCTGCACGAGGTCAGGCTGTTGCCGCCGATCGAGCGGCCGGGCAAGATCCTGATGCTGGCGAGGAACTATCCGGAGCATAGCGTCGAGGTGGGGGACATCGCGGCCGAGCGGGCCGAGACGTTCCCGTACGTTTTCCTCAAGCCGGGAACGACGGTCAGCGGGTCGGGCGACCCGATCGTGATCCCGAACATCTCACCCGACGGCATCGACTGGGAGTGCGAGCTGGGTGTGGTCATCGGCCAGACCTGCCGGGGAGCCTCGGAGGCGGACGCCCTGAAATATGTGGCGGGTTACACGGTGCTCAACGACGTGAGCGACCGAGGGTTCCGCCCCAATCCGGGGAGGAAGAAGCGCGAACGCGACGCCTTCTTCGACTGGATGCATGGCAAGTGGCACGATGGGTTCTGCCCGATCGGCCCTTGCATCCGGTCGGCCGACAGCCTGACCGACCCGCAGCGGCTTTCGCTCAAGCTCTGGGTCGATGACGAGGAGATGCAGAACAGCTCGACCGCGCAGATGATCTTCCCGGTCGCGGCGATCATCGCGTTCATCAGCTCGTTCATCACGCTGGAGCCGGGCGACATCATCGGCACGGGCACCCCCGGCGGCACCGGCAAGGGTCGCGGCCGGTTCCTGAAACCGGGAGAGGTGGTGACGGCGGAGATTGAGGGGATCGGGACACTCGTCAACCCGGTCGAGGCGGAGGAGTAAGGGGCTGGACAGGCCCATTCATTGGCGGTTGAGTGCGTGTTCCCCCTCTGCCCCGTGTCGAGTGAGAGCGGGTCGGGGTGAGCAGGGCCAGAACAATGCCTTGGGCTCGGCTCCGCACGCACAGTCCCCTCACCCCAACCCTCTCCCCGAAACCAGGGAGAGGGGGCCAGAATCGTTCGGTCAGAACAACGCCATGCACCCAGTACCGGCCCGTTTGGCGAGCACGAGGGCGAGTTACGAGCGATCTGAGGTACTCGGCGTCTCGGCGGCAGCGGAGGCGATTGGCGCAGTGGAGGTCTGAGCGGGGGGGGCTTGCCATTCGAGGCCGCCGGCCTTCACGGTGTCCTTGAAGGTCGGGCAGGACAAGGAAACACCAAGCCAGGAGCCGAGCGTCGCCAGGTCTTCGTTGAACAGATCGACGAGCCGGGCGAGTTGGCTGGGAGAGAGCCGGGGCTTTTGCTTGAGGGTCCAGAGCCCCCGAACCCAGGTACGCACCGATTTGGGCACCAGAGCGCGGCGCAGTTGCTTCAGGCCAGGAGCCTCGACGATCGCGTCACGCAACGGGCTTTTTCGCATCCGCTGATTGGAAACGTTCTGCGCGTCGAGGTCGTGCTGCCAGGTCGGCGTGTGCGGGTGGCCAAGGAATCGGCAGACTCGTTCCAGCTCCGGCTGCGGTGCCGAGGCAATTCGCTCGAAGAAGACCGGCAAAATCCGATCGCTGCCGAAGGTTTCGAAATACGGGAGCAACTGCATGGTGTAGCGGCTATAGGCGATCAGCTCGGGATGAGCGTCGATCGCCTCGTCAATTCCCATCTGGTTCGGGATGACACACTGTGACCACTCATGAACATACTGAGAAATTAAACGATCAATCGGATGCCGCATCACGTAGATGAGCTTTGCGTCGGGGCAATGCTCGCGGAGGCGATCGATCGTCTGAGGATAGGTGGGAAGTTTGGTGTAGTGGGTGCTTGACTCGCCTCGGAGGTCGCCGGGCTTGGCGTCGGCAAAGAGGCTGAGATACCAGTCTTTCCCCCTGGCGTACTGGTCGTCGTCGCTAAAAAAGTTCGGCTCCTTCAAGTCGGTCATGAAGAAGCCCGGCTGGCGGGCGAGCTGCTCATGGAGGGTGCTGGTCGCACACTTCATGGCCCCAATGATGATGAAGTCAGGCGCGGTATTCATGAGGATTGGTTCAGAATACGAAAAGGTCATGAATGGTGAAGTGGGCCGGGTTTGGCGAGCGGCTCGGGAGTGGGGATGGAGTCGGGATCGGAAGGTCCGAGCGGCTTCCGGCTGGGAGAAGGGACGGGGGGAAGCGGCCATTCCTGGAGCGGAGATCGCCAGTTGGTCCAGAGATCGCGGGCCTCGGCCTCACACGTGTGCGGTGTCTTCGAGCCAAGGACTTCTCGGGAGAGCGAGACAAGCCGACCAGCATACCAGAGGAGATTGGCGAGGAACACTCCCCGGAACCCGCCGTAGAACTTGGCGAAATAACGTGTCCGCGATGCATAGAGATAGGGACGCGGGCGCTTCCGGGCGGCCATCTCCTCCTTGACCGGACTGCTTCCCCCTCGGAGGTGAACGACGTGGGCCTCGGGCCAGGAGAGGACGCGCCAACCGGCCTGACGAGCGCGTCGGCAGTAATCGATGTCCTCGAAGTACATGAAGTACCCCTCGTCCATCGGCCCGATCTGATCAATGACGGCGCGGCGGACCAGAACGCAGGCGAAGCTGATCCATTGCGGTTCGAAGGGTTCGTCCGAGACCGGGATCGGCACGTCGAACGCCCGGAGGAGAGAGGTCACCGGGCCGGTCCGGGCGGCGGCAATCAGCTCGCTGGCGGGTGAGGGGAACCGAAAGCAACTGATCTGGGGCTGACCATCGGGCCACTCCAGCCGAGGGCCGATGAGCCCGGCCTCGGGATGGGCGTCGAGCCCCGCAAGGAGGCTAGCAATCGCCCCGGGCCGGACGATCGTGTCGCTGTTCAGCAAAAGATAGGCCCGAGCGTCCACCGCCCGAATGCCCAGATTATTCCCGGCCGAGAACCCGCCGTTGACCTCTGAGGGGAGGAGGTCAACCCAGTCGTGCCAGTGATGTTCGTCGATGGCCTGTCGGATTTGTTCGACCGAAGCGTCGCCGGAGGCATTATCGACGACCACCACCCGATCCTGGAGCGGATCGACTTCACTCTGGAGCGAGGCCAGGCAATCGCGCACCATCTGAGGGGTTCGATAGTTCAGAATCACAATCGCAAGGCGTTTCACTCGATCCTCTTGCGCATCGGCTCCCAATCACCGGCCGAGTCTGCAAGAGGCCGGGGAGGACGGACCAACGAAGGCCCGAGCGTAGGAATCAACAGAGGCCCCTGCAATCGCCTGCCAAGGCTCGGGACCGTGTCTGGGTATCACGGATCGATCGGCGAACTGTGACGGTCGAAGCGGGTGGCCGGTCGAGGGTTGATCACCCCCTCGTGTGGCCAGGACTAACCGGGCGTGTGGGTATCAACGCCCGGCTGGATCGTACAGCAAGGGGAAAAACGGCCCGTTCATCGGGGCTCCCTGGGGAATCGGGGGAACGCCGTCGAGAAGAACGTCGTTGGTGTCGGAACGAACGCCGTCTCGAAAGACGTTGATGACGGTGGCGCGACGGGGGCGATCGGTCCGATTGGCGAAGGAGCCGTGGACCATCAACGGATGATGGAACGTGGCCTCGCCCGCCTTCAACTCGACGGCGACGGGATTCTGGAACATGGCCCATTGCTCGTCGTCGAGGACCTCTCGAATCGCCTCCATATCCCCGGCAAGGCCCGTAATGGGCAAGAGGGGCCAGCGGTGGCTGCCAGGTACATAGTGGACGCAGCCGTTGTCGATGGTGCTATCGTCGAGGCCGATCCAGCAGGTCAGGTGGGCCATCGGGATCGTGCGGGTCCAGTAGGAATAGTCCTGGTGCCAGGCGACCACGCCGCCGTGCTTGGCGGGCTTGCAAAAGAGTTGATCGTGCCAGAACCGGACAGCGCCGCCAAGCAGTTGCGAGGCGGGAACGGTGAAGGCTGGATTCCAGAGCAGATCGTGAAAGCCCGGTTTGATCCGCCAGGCGCCGAGCGCGTGAAAGAGGACGCGGTCCGGATCGGCCGATTCGTTGCTGTGATACTCGTACCAGAGGTCTCGGCCGGGGTGGTCGGGATCGAACCACTCGGCCAGTTCCTGGCGAAGGGCCTCGACCTGGGCCTCGTCGAGAATGCGAACGCCGGGCAGGTAGCCGTTCTCGTGGTAGAACCGAACCTGATCGTCGGAGAGGCGGAAGCGGTCGGGGTCGGCGCGGAGGGCCTCGGCGAAGAGGTCGCCGACAGGCCCTTGGGACTGCGAGAGGTCGGTGACGGTGGCCATGAGTCGGGCTCGATTCGTTCAGGGACGTTCGGGGGCTCGGGCCCCGATTCCGAAGCGGCATCGAGTGCTATTGGATCATGGCGAGACCGAGCGATTCAAGGGGGACATCACACCCGGAATGAGAACCGCGCCGGCTTCAGGAATCCCGAAGCCGGCGCGGCGATCACGTTCTCGAAGGGGGAACGATCACAACTGGTCGGCGCTGAGAACTTCTCCGCCTCGGGTGGTCCCAAGCGCTCGCCAGGTGAACAGGTTAATCGTGTTCTTGATGAAGCGAACACTACCGTCGCCGAAGACCATGTTCACGCCGCCGGGATGCCGGCTGCGGAAGGCATAGGTGGGAGGCTGAGAGGTGGTCGCGACGACGCAAGGCGGGTTTCCGTCGACGAGCGACCGGCAATAGCCGGCGCTGTTCTGGACGTCGGGCAGGGAGCTGTTGGGGCTCAGGTAGGTCGAGGCGCTGACAGCGTCGCCCCACCAGGTAAAGCCGCGGAGGTCGGCCCCCATGCCCTTGATGAGTTCGCCGGCCAGGAGCGTGTTGGAGGTTCCGTCGCGGAAGTCGGCGAAGCCGTAGCAGCGGCCGCGCGAGGGATAGAAGCGCTGGGTAGTATCGGCATCGGAGAAGGCGGCGCCGAGCCAGGGGGCGTCGGGGTAGATGCCCACGGTGTAACCGCCGCCTACGGTGCCGAGCGACTGGTAAATGTCGCCATTGCCGAAGTTGACGGCGTAGTTGTGCCAGGTGATGCCGTTATAGATCGATCGGTCGGAGGGCTTCTCGCCGTCGCTCGGGCAAAGCAGGTTGTTGACGATCGATCGGGTCACGGTCAGGTTCGGGGGGCTGCCATAGCGGAGCTGATTCGCCGGGCCGTTGCCACCACCCGAGGTGGTCCCGGGAGACCAGTAACGGCCATACTGGTTATACGAATTGTACATGTTCACCTGCTCAATGTAGGGCAGGATGTAGACCTGAAACGTGCCGAAAACGGCCGTGCGGTGCCCCGGAGGCAAGACTCCCGCCATGTCATGATAATTATGCATGGCGATGCCGATTTGCTTCAGATTATTGACACACTGAGCACGGCGGGCCGCCTCTCGGGCGCTTTGAACCGCGGGCAGCAGCAGCGCAATCAGGACGCCGATGATGGCGATGACAACCAGCAATTCGATGAGCGTGAATCCTGAGCGAAGTCGACGCATCGGGAACTCCTCTTGCGAGTGCAAGGTCAAAGGACGGGAGCGAACGGAGCGAGAGGGGTTTCGGTCCCACCCGGTGGGTGGTCATTTCTCGAGAGAAAAGTCGAAGGTGTTCGAGCCGCTTGAGGTGACCTCCGCGGTGAGGGTCGATTCGGTGTTGTACTTCGAGGGGATCAGCTCAATAGGGTGAATCGGGCCGAGCCCGGGCATTTGAGCATCCCCCTCTCCTGTAACAGCGACTTCTTCGCCCGATGCGCTCGAAATTCTTACGACATACGTGCCGGGAACGAGCCCATCGACCTGGGCAATGGAATATGACCCCGACGTGATCGGCGCGCCGCTCATGATGGGCTCGGCGTTGCCGGGATCGGGGAAGAACTGAATTCGGCCGTCCTCCAACGGCTGACCGTCGAAGGTGACGGTGCCGTCGATCGGCATGCGTTGCAGACCGTCACCCCCTCCGCACCCGGAGGCATAGGCGATGGTCAGGGTGGCGACGAGGGTCCATCGGCAGAAGGATCTTGTGGCGCGATGATTCATGAGACGCGAGGTTCCGAGGGACTCTGGAGCATCGCGACCTGAGTGCCGGAAACCACTCCACCGTGGCACGGCCACCCGGCAATTCTCCAGAGGTCACAGTGGGGGGGCAGGGCGCAGCAGAACGAGCGTCCGAAGCGGCCCGAATCTCGGCCGCACGGAGTTCAAGAGGAAAACGATCAACCAACGCTCAAGCTCGGATCGATCGATCGACCAACCCACCACCCAGGCACGGGAAGGGAGAGGGAGGTTTTCCGAATCACGCCTGAAGACTCAAACGAATCCTCGGACGAGATCTCGGCCCAGGCGGGCAGAGCGCAATCGCAAGCGTCGAGTGATTCCTTGGTACGGGTCTCGGGAGCGGAGTGAGTCAGGTCCTTTGAGGATCACACGGAAGGAACGGGAACGGGCAGCAAAGGTTGGGAGGCGGAGAAACGCCGGTACGAAAGACCATTCCGGGTCCTTGGGAACGGACCAGGAACAACACCCAAATGAATCCTTGCGTTCGTCAAACCCGAAAATCAGGATCAGTTTGTTGGCGCGAAGTTGAACAGGCGAGTTTACAATGACACACCCCTCTGGCTGAGTCAAGATACCGATACATCCTTAAAAATCAAGAATCGGCAGGAACGGATTGTTTGTGGTCGCTCTTTGGGTATCGAGGCCTGGCTTGACCTGGAAACGTGGGGCAATCATCGCGGAACGATCCAGAACGATCGACCGTTGCACAGTGATGCCCCGTGGGCCACAATCACGGTCAGCGTGAGCGATCGGAGCAGAACCGCGCGGACGATTTCTGAGGGACCAGCGCGATGATCCGGATCAAAGCCGCTGACGGTCGACTCGTGGCCTCGGGCCCCTCGCGACGAGAGGCAATGCGGATCGGGGCCCTCGGTCTGGGAGGATTGACGCTTCCTCGATTGCTCCGGGCGCAGGACGAGGCGGCCGGCCGGGGTCGGAAGCCAGGCAAGGCGCGATCGGTGATCATCCTGTTCCTCTCGGGGGGGCCGTCGCATCTCGACACGTTCGACCTCAAGCCCGAGGCTCCGGAGGAGATTCGCGGAACCTTCCGTCCGATCGCAACGAACGTGCCCGGCGTGATGATCGCCGACCAGATGCCCCGAACGGCTCGGCTGGCCGATCGGTTCGCCATCGTGCGGTCGGTGCAGCATCCGCAGGCCAATCACCCGGCGGCGGCCTACTGGATGATGGTCGGAAGCCCGATTGCCCGGCCGGTGCGTGACTCGGGGTTCATGAGCCGCGCCGATCGTCCGCATCCGGGGTCGGCCCTGGCGAAGATCCTCGGCCCGACGCCGGGCGTGCCCCCCTTCGTCATGCTTCCCGAAGCGATGCAACCGAACGGGCCGGAGCGATCGGGGCAGCATGCGGGGTTTCTCGGCGCGGCGTTCGACCCGTACCGGATCAATAGTGACCCGAACCTGTTCGATTACGACCCCGGAGCGGTCAGTCCGCCCGCGGGAATGAAGGCGGAGCGGTTTGGAGGGCGTCGGCAATTGCTGAGCGTCGTGGAAGGCACGGCCGAGCATCTTACCCGGACGGCGGGAGTCTCTGAGTTTGATGCCTATGCGCAAGCGGCCTTCGACCTCATCTCCTCTCCCGAGGCCCGGCGGGCCTTCGACATCGAGGCAGAACCCGAAGCGGTGCGCGATCGCTACGGCAGGCATGTGTTCGGCCAGTCGGTCTTACTGGCGCGTCGGATGGTCGAGGCCGGGGTGCGGCTCGTGCACGTCAACTGGGTCCGGCACGATGGCGGCAAGGGTGGGCAAGGATACGACACCCACCGGAACCATCTTTCCTGGTCGGAAACCGAACTGATGCCGCCGACCGACGCGGCCTTCAGCGCCCTGCTCGAAGACCTGCATGACCGTGGATTGCTCGATGAAACGCTCGTCATCCTGATGGGAGAGTTTGGCCGAACTCCTCGATTCAACAAAAACGCAGGCCGCGATCACTGGCCCCATTGTTTCAGTGTCGTGCTGGCCGGGGGAGGGATTCAAGGCGGTCAGGTGTTGGGGGCCTCCGACGCGATCGGAGCCTATCCGACGAGCGATCCGGTCACACCGGGCGACCTGATCGCCACGCTCCATCACAGTCTTGGGGTTCATCACGAAACCCTGATCCATGACCTGCAACGTCGTCCCTATCCGTTGGCGGAAGGAACACCGCTGCATACGCTGTTCTGAATGCGAGCACGCGCAAATCGCTTGAGACTGCGTGATCGCTGGACGAGCAGATGCTCACCAGCAAGAGACCGGACGAACCGATGAACGATCGCTATCCACCTCCGCTCGACCAACTGCTTCGCCTCGGCGAAACCGAACTGGGGGGCGAACGGCCCGATTACCGGGCAATGGGGATCGGGCCGGAGCATGTTCCGGATCTGGTTCACATGGCGACCGACTCTGAGCTTTTACTTCAGTGCGACGAGGAGGGTGTTGACGAGGCTCAAGCCTGGGCCTGTGAACACGCCTTGCGCGCTTTGGGACAGCTCGGCGCGGTCGAAGCCGTCGAGCCCCTTCTGGCCAATTATGCAAAGATCGCCGATATCCATGATTTCTGGATGGAAGAATTTGCCGAGGTGATGTCGATTCTAGGGCCCGACGTCCTGCCGGCATGTGAACGCTACTTCGCGGACGACTCGCACAACGTCCTCAACCGGCTCGGGGTGAGTGAATCGTTCGTCAAGGTGGCCCAGGCACACCCCGAAGCGCGAGATCGGGTGGTCACCTACCTGTCGAACCTCCTCACGGAGCACCCCGAAAACGACCCGGAGTTGAACGGGTTCGTCGTCAGCGCGCTCATTGATCTGGAAGCGACCGAGGCCGCCCCGGTGATCGAGGCGGCCTTCGAACAAGATCGGATTGATCCTTCGATCGCGGGAGATTGGCCGGAGGTCAAGTATTACCTGGGTCTTGGTCCCAAGCCGAAACGAGGCAGGGGCCGCAACGCTGCGTTCGCATCACAAGGTTTCGGGGCCGGCTGGGATCCGTCGCTCGGGGCGAAGCGCCCGGACTTCAAGAAGCTCAAGTCGAAAAAGAAGCAGCAGAAACAGGCTCGGTCTCAGTCGAGGAAACGAAAGAAGCGTTGAGGGCTTGATCCCTCAGGCTCAGTCGTTGGGCCCCTTGAAGAGAAGCAGGCCGTAATCCTCGTATCGGTGAAAGCTCGGTTGTGAGAGGGGGGCGGAACTCATGAGAAGGGGTTCGGTCCCCTCGGGGCCGTAGTCGTAGCGGCAGAGGGCGAAGCGCCACGAGTCGCCGACGGAAGGACGACCGCCGGTGGCCTCGAACAGGGACCAGGGAATGCGTCCTTCGACGGACCAGGAGCGGTCGGTATCGCCAGGCTGGTCGAGCGTGCCATCGACGACGGCGACGGCCTCGAAGCCCAGCGGGGGCAAGGCGGCGAGTTCCTCGAAGGAATATCCGCGGCGCGGGAAGGGGAGTTCGAGAATCACGGAGCGGGGATTGACCTGAAACTCGTAGTAGCGCGGATCGTCCTCGGAAGGCTTGAAAAACAGCTCGAAGACGTCGCCGAGCCAGAGGCGGTCGTTGCGCTCGGTGCCGAAGGCGCGCAGCTCGGCGTCGGTCATGGTGGCGGCGAAGTAGAGGGCGTCGTCGTCCCAGACAAGCCAGGAGCGGGTGCCTTCCCCCCGAGCCTCGCCGACCCAGAAGGCGGAGAAGCGGTTGATCTCATCGGCCTCGGCGGCCTTCCAGGCGGGGTCGTCGAGCTTGCCGTCGAGGACCGGGGGGGTCTCGACCCGTCGGCAAACGGCCTCTCGCGTGATCGGCGGGTCGTCGTTGCCGATTGCGGGAGCGATGAGGAGCAAGGGGAGTGTCAGAACGATCGCGGTTCTCATGAGCGATGGCTCCTCGACGAAAGAGGATCGTCGTGTCGGAAAGGCTGGACAGATGGGTTCCGGAATGGGGATTGTACGAGAAGACGGACGGGGAACGCGATGAGGGAGAGGACGGTTTTCCTGGACCCGAGTTCTGACGCCACCCATCCGGGAGAGGCAAGCCGGTCGAGTCGGAGAATCCTTGCCGGATGTTCCCGGTTCCACGGGGGGCGAGTCGGGGTCGGAGGCCTTGCCCCGCGTCGAGATGGACCGCAGGTCAATCGGCGTCTTGACAGGTTGAGCGTTGCGGGGGATAGTCGATCAAGTTCGATCCCTCCGTCGCGTGCGGCCTCGGTTGGTCAACCCCACACCGGGTTCCGTCCCCTCTTCCTTCACCTCTGCCCCTGATCACGATGAACGACCGCCCGACGCTCTACTTGCTGGATGCGTATTCGATCATCTATCAGGTCTTCCATGCGATTCCGACCATGACGGGACCGGCGGGGCAGCCGACAAACGCCGTGTTCGGCATCATGCGAGACGTCTTGAATCTGCATCGGGACCGGAAGCCGCATTCGGTGGCCGCGGCGTTCGATGGTCCGGGGCGGGTCTTTCGTTCGGACCTGTTTGAGGACTACAAGGCCAATCGCGCGGCCATGCCCGATGACCTGCAACCGCAGATCCCCTTGATCCGTCGCGTGTTCGAGGGCTTTCGCATCCCGATCCTCGAATACGAAGGGGCCGAGGCCGACGACGTGATCGCCACCATCACCCGGCTAGGGGTCGATCACGGGATGGACGTCTTCATTTGCACGTCGGACAAGGACGCCAGGCAACTCCTGGGCAATCACGTGTTCATTTATAACCTGCGCAAACAGCAGGTGCTCGACGTCGAAGGGTTGCAGAAGGACTGGGGAATCGGCCCCGATCAGGTCGTCGATCTGCTCTCTCTGACCGGAGACGCGGTGGACAACGTGCCGGGAGTCCCGGGAATCGGCACGAAGACGGCGGCACAGTTGCTCCAGCAGTTCGGATCACTGGATGGATTGCTCGACAACATCCCGAAGGTTTCGGGGGTCAAGCGAAAGGAAAATCTGTACAAGAATGCGGACGTGGCTCGGAAGGCCCGCGAGTTGATCGCGCTGCGAACCGATTTGCCAATCACCTTCGACTGGGCCGATCTGCACCGAGACGGGATCGATCACGCGGCCTTGAAGGCGCTTTGTATTGAATGCGGATTCCATCGCTTTCTGGACGAAATCGCCGCCAGCGAGCCGGATCGGCCGGAGGACATCTGGCCGGTCGAAGGCTATCAGGTGATCGACACTCCCGAGAAATTCGATTCGTTTCTCGTTACGCTCCGCAAGCAACGGCGCTTTAGCTTCGACACCGAGACGACCGCGATCGATCCGTTGCAGGCGGAGCTGGTTGGGATGTCGTTCTGCTGGAAGGCGGGCGAGGCCTCCTACCTGCCGATTCGAGGTCCGGAAGGGAGCGCGACCCTCGACGAAACGGCCACCCTGGCGGCCTTGAAGCCGATCTTGACCGACCCGGAGCGGGAGATCATCGGCCAGAATCTGAAATACGACCTGCTCGTCCTTGGGAAGCTCGGAATCGAACTGTCGGAGTCGATGACCGACACGATGGTGTTGAGCTACCTGCTCGAAAGCGGCGAACGGAACCACAACCTCGACGAGCTGGCGAGGCGGTTGCTCGACCACTCGATGATCCCGATTTCGAGCCTGATCGGTAAAGGAAAGCTCCAGACGACCATCGACACGGTCGCGATTGATCGCGTGGCCGCCTACGCCGGGGAAGACGCCGATGCCGCCTGGCGGCTCGATGCGATCCTGGCGCCGAAGGTCCGCGAGGAGGGGCTCTGGACGCTGTACGACGAGGTCGAGCGGCCGCTGATCGCCGTGCTCGCGCGAATGGAGGCGGCCGGCATTGCGGTTGATGTGGGCAAGCTCCGGCAACTGTCGGCCGAGTTTGCCGATCGGCTGGAAACGATCCGAGCGGAGATTTTTTCGATCGCCGGCCGCGAGTTCAACATCGGGTCGGCCCCGCAACTTCGGCAGGTGTTGTTCGAGGACCTGAAGCTCAAGCCGACGAAGAAGACCCCCGGCGGCGAGCCGAGCACCGATGCCGAGGTCCTCGAAGCGCTCTCGGCCGAACATCCGTTGCCGAGGCTCATCGTGCAGCACCGGCAGCTGGACAAGCTCAAGGGGACGTACCTCGATGCCCTGCCCGAGCTGGTCCACCCGGACGGCCGGATTCACGCCTCGTTCAATCAGGTGGTCACCGCAACGGGGCGGCTCAGCTCATCGGACCCGAACCTCCAGAATATCCCGGTGCGCACCGAGGACGGGCGGCAGATTCGTCAGGCGTTCGTGGCCGGAGCCCCCGGTTGGTCGCTGCTGACGGCCGATTACTCGCAAATCGAGCTGCGGATTCTGGCCCATTTCAGCAAGGACCCGGCCCTGGTGCGGGCCTTTGCCGAGAATCGGGACATTCACCGCGTGGTCGCATCGCAGATCTTCGGCGTGGCCGAGGAGGAGGTGACGAAGGACCAGCGACGGATGGCCAAGACCGTCAATTTCGGCGTGATCTACGGCCTCAGCGCGTTTGGACTGGCGGGCCGGCTGGGGATTTCGCAAAGCGATGCGGCGCTGTTCATCGACGCCTACTTTCAACAGTACGAAGGGGTGGATCGGTTCATCACCGAAACCCTGGAACGGGCCCTGGTGGCGGGTCGGGTCGAGACGATCCTCGGGCGCCGTCGTGCGATCAGCGGGATCAAGAACACGACCGGCCGGGTGCGGAACCTGGCCGAGCGAACCGCCGTGAATACGGTGATTCAGGGCTCGGCGGCCGACCTGATCAAGCGGGCGATGCTGGAGGTGGACCGGCGGTTGCGTTCCGAAGGGCTTGCCGCCCGAATGTTGCTTCAAATCCACGACGAGCTTGTCTTCGAAGCGCCTGTCGAGGAACTCCCGGCACTCTCGGCGATGGTGAGCGACGCGATGGCGTCGGCCCTGCCGCTGGATGTGCCATTGCAGGTGGATCTTGCGGCTGGCCCGAACTGGCTGGATGTGTCCTCCCTCTGAGCCAGGCCGATTGAGGGGCGGATGGCGTGACAATTCGATCGAAGCGACGGAATCCCGTTGATTGAAGCCCGAAGGTCGAGTATATATGTACGCAGAGTTCGCAGGTCTCTCGCACTCGCACCACCCCGGCCCCCCTTCCTGCCCGCGAGCCCTGCCGCGGCGATTGAATCACTCGATCAACGCGGATCAGCCTCGGGGGGCCTTGCGACCCCGAACATGACGTCTCTTTCATGAGGCGTGCGGTGATCGGTTTCGCACGCATTGCCGTCCTCTCCGGTTGTCCCGTCGTGCGGGCCACCGCTTACTCCTTCCTGAACCCACCTCGTGAGCGTCTTCGAACCTCGCGATCCGACCGAAACGTCCTGTTCCATCGCGCTCTCGCCGTTCCTGTCGGTTCTCGAGACGGGATTGGTGGGACCGAACCCCTCGGTCCAACAACGAGTCCGACGATCATGCCGCGTTACGCACGTCGCCCTTCCGGTCAACGTCGTCTGCCGGGTCCGTGGAAACATGGTCCGTTGCCGGTCGTTGGCTTGGTCGGTGGGATCGGGGCCGGCAAGAGCCGGGTGGCCTCGGAACTGGCCGCTCGGGGGGCCGCGGTGCTCGACGCCGACACAATCGGCCATGCCCTGCTCGATCAGCGACCGTCGCGCAATGCCGTCGTTGCCCGGTTCGGCGAGGAGGTGCTCGACACGTCGGTCGGCGAGGGAGAGGAGCCGAAGATTGATCGGTCGGCCCTGGGGCGTATCGTCTTTGCCGAGCCGCACGCGCTGCGAGCCCTGGAGGCGATCTTGCACCCCCGAATGCGATCGACGTTCGAAAAGGCCATCCGGCGCATCGGTCGGCGACGAGAAGCCCGGATGGTGGTCCTCGACGCCGCGGTCCTGTTCGAAGCCGGATGGGATGACCTCTGCGACGCGATCGTCTTCGTCGACGCCCCGGATCGAGTCCGTCGGGCTCGAATCGCGGAATCTCGGGGCTGGTCGGGCGAACAACTCTCTGCCCGAGAGGCGGCCCAGTGGCCCCTGCCCCGCAAGCGGGAACACTCTGACCACGTCTTGAACAATCATGGGACCCCCGAGGAACTGACAGCCCGCCTCGACGCCCTCTGGGGGGTCTTGATCCAACGCCCCGAGTTCTCGGTCGCCCCGGACGCCCGGGGGGCTGCGACGGATCGGGCCGAGCCGATCGTCGATCCCGAACGCCCGGCGGCTCGGCCCCGACGGTTCACTCCGGGCCAGGGCCGGCCCGGCGGTCCTCGAAGCCGCAGCCGTCGGAAACGATGAATCTCGACCGTTGACCCGCCGAACCCTGACGACCACCAATCTCTTCGTATCCCCTAACCTAACCAATCGTTTTCCATCACTCGACCGACGTCGCTCGCACCTGTCACCAGGACGAATCATGTTCTCAAGGTTCGACGACGCGACCCGCCACTCGATCACGCCACCTTGTCGCGGCCGACGGCTCTCGCCGCCCGGCCGAGTAGTTCAGGAGATCGTCCTCAAATGGCCAACGACACCCGTCGCCGGGAGCCCAATCCCTCCCCGTCTCGCTCCCGCAAGTCGTCTCAGACCGACCAGGCCAACCTTTCGACGACTGGAGACACCGTGATTCCTGCCGACTCAACCGCAGGCGAAGGGCCGCCGAGTTCCTCGCGCCGCGAGGGGACTCGGGAACCGGTTCGCTACCGAGAAACCGCTCGCGATCGAGACGGCGCCGCCGCCCCGACCCTCCGCGACCGCTTGCAGCGTGATCGCGCGGCTCGGGCCGAACGCCAACGAGCCGAGGCCGACACCGACGATTCCCGGGGCCACGGCTCGGGCCGATCCTTCGGCGAGGGGCTCGATGTCGATGAGGCTCCCGAGCAGCTGAACCGTTCCACCACGTCGATGGTCGAGGACGATCTCGACCCCGACCTGGACGAGTTCGTCAAGGCCGAGGCCGCCGAGGCCGACCTCGAAGGCAACCTCGCCGAGTTTGCCGACGACGAGTCCCTGTTCGGCGATTCGGAGATTCACGACCGCTACGAGGTCATCAAGCGCGGCGAGATTCATCTGACCGAACTGCAACGGATGACCATGCCGCAGCTCATCGCCGCCGCCAAGCGCGAGGGGGTGACCGAGTACACCGGCCTGAAGAAGCAGGACCTGATCTTCAAGATCCTCAAGGAACGGGTCAAGCAAAACGGCCTGATGTACGGCGAGGGGACCCTGGAGGTCCTGCCCGATGGCTTCGGATTCCTCCGGAGCCCCGACTACAACTACCTCCCTTGCCCCGACGACATCTACGTCTCGCCGAGCCAGATTCGCCGCTTCGGCCTGAAGACCGGGGCGATCGTGGCCGGTCAAATTCGCCCTCCGAAGGAAAACGAGCGCTATTTCGCCCTGCTCCGGGTCGAGGCAATCAACTACGAAGATCCCGACAAGCTCTCCGAGAAGGTTAGCTTCGACGATCTGACCCCTCTGCACCCGCTGAAGAAGATCGCCCTGGAGACGACGGCCGATGAGACGACCATGCGGGTCGTCGACCTCATGACGCCGATCGGCTTCGGCCAGCGTGCCTTGATCGTCGCCCCTCCTCGCACGGGCAAGACGATCCTCCTGCAGAAGATCGCCAACAGCGTCTTGAAAAACCACCCCGAGGCCTACCTCATGGTCCTGCTCATCGACGAGCGGCCCGAGGAAGTGACCGACATGGAACGGGCCGTCAACAGCCCGACGGCCGAGGTCATCAGCTCGACCTTCGATGAACCAAGCTCGCGGCACATCCAGGTGGCCGAGATGGTCATCGAGAAGGCCAAGCGCATGGTCGAGTACGGCAGGGACGTCGTGATCCTGCTCGACTCGATCACCCGGCTCGCTCGCGCCTACAATACCGAGGCCCCTCACTCAGGCAAGGTCCTGACCGGAGGGATCGACGCCTCGGCCCTCCAGAAGCCGAAGCGATTCTTCGGCGCGGCCCGGAAGGTTGAGGAAGGGGGCAGCCTGACGATTCTGGCCACCGCCCTGATCGAGACCGGCAGCCGAATGGACGAGGTGATTTTCGAGGAGTTCAAAGGCACGGGCAACATGGAGCTGTACCTCGATCGTCAGCTCGTCGATCGACGCATCTGGCCCGCGATCGACCTGAACCGTTCCGGAACCCGTCGCGAGGAAAATCTCGTCCCCGACGACGAATTGCAGCGGATTTACGCACTCCGCCGCGAGCTGAACGATCTGGGACCGGTCGAGGCCATGGATCAACTGGTCGCTCGGATCAAAACGTCGAAGTCCAACGACGACTTCCTGGCGACGGTGGATCACGCCTGATGTGACGCCCCTTGGTGATCGGGACACGGAGGGGGGACTCGACCGGGATGATCGGTCGGCTCCCCTCCTTTTCATCCTTCCTGACCTGTTTGACACACCGATGCCCACCTTCGAAGGCGATTTTTCCCCCCCCGCCGGCCGCTTTGCCGTGGTCGCCGCGCGGTTCAACGCGATGGTGACCGAGGCCCTACTGGCTGGGTGCCGCGATGCGTTCATCCGGCACGGCGTGGCCGACGATCGGATTGACGTCGCCTGGGTGCCCGGCTCGTTTGAGCTGCCAATCGTGGCCAAGGCGATGGCCGAGTCGGGCAACTATGCGGCGGTGATCTGCCTCGGCTGCGTCATCCGAGGGGAGACGGGACACTACGACCACGTCGCCGGTCAGGCCG
This sequence comes from Tautonia marina, assembly GCF_009177065.1. Lineage (NCBI taxonomy): Bacteria > Pseudomonadati > Planctomycetota > Planctomycetia > Isosphaerales > Isosphaeraceae > Tautonia > Tautonia marina. Next base: position 84,479 of record NZ_WEZF01000026.1, on the reverse strand, counting down.
CCGGCGGCCTGATGTCGGCGAGCCTGGCGACCGGCGTGCCGGTGATCTTCGGCGTTTTGACCACCGAAACGGTCGAGCAGGCGCTCAACCGATCGGGCCTGAAAGCCGGAAATAAAGGGGGCGAAGCGGCATTGGCGGCCATCGAGATGGTCAATCTGCTCGCTCAAATCCGAGCCGAGCCGGTTGCCGACTCGAAGGCGGGCGGCTAACCTCGCGATCGTTGAGGAGTTCGCGTCTTGATCCGGCAACGCCACGCAACGGGGTCGAGGAGGGCGACAGAGGAGGTCGAGCCACGATGTCCACACCATCCGCAGCGCCGCTCATTCCGCAAGGGTTCTACTTCCGGATCGCCCTCCCTTGCCCGAAGGTCGAGGGAATTCCCCGATCGGGCAAGGCTCGGCTGCTCGACCTGGCCCCTTCGTGCACGCTGCCGGACCTGGGGGCGCTCGATGGACGGTCCCGCTGGGCCGAAGTCCGGATCGCCTGGAACAGCGAAGGGCTGGGCGTTGCGGTCGAGGTGACCGGCAAGGTCGGCTCCATCACCCACGTGCCCGCCCACCCCGAGGATTCCGACGGCGCGCAGCTCTGGATCGACACGAGAGACACGCGAGACATCCACCGGGCCAGCCGCCACTGCCATCGGTTCCACCTCGGTGTCGTGCCGGGCAAGGGAAAAACGCTCGATGCGGAAGTCCGCCAACTGAAGATTCCCAGGGCGACCGTCGATGCTCCTCTGGCCGACCTGAAGCCGGTGCAATCGGCGGCCCAGCGCACCCGATCGGGCTACCGGCTGGAGGTCTTCCTGCCCGGGTCGGTCCTGAACGGATTTGACCCGGACACGAACCGGCGCCTTGGGTTCTCGTATCGCGTCACCGACCCGGACCGAGGGGACCAGTTCTTGACCGTCGGGAGAGAATTCCCGGTCGGCGAGGACCCGAGCCTCTGGGCTACCCTGGAGCTGATCGAGTAATCCGAGGCTTCCGCGCAGGTGTGGTCCACAATCCGCACACCGATTTGCATTCCGACGTGATTTGATTTGATCCGACCCGATCCAACCGATCCGAGGACCCTCCCGAACGGGGTCAGGCCATGTCCGACGAACCGATCCGCAATCTGAACGAACCTCCCGCCGGCACTCCGCCGAGGCCCCGCCCCGGGCAGAGCCTCAAGCCCGAGCCGGATCCGTACCATCATCCGCTCGATGACGAGATCGATCGCGCCCTCGACGCCGCAACCGGCCAGGACGTGCAGCCGGAAGTGAACCTGAAACGCCACTGGGACGACGAGCTGGAAGCCGAGCTGGAGAAGGCCCTTGAAGGGTTTGATCCGGATTCGGTTCCCGGTTCGGTCAACCGCCGGGCTCGGTCGGAAGCCGCCCCGCCGGCTTCGGCCCCTTCGGGCGGCCGTCGAGGCACGGAACCGGCCAAGGCGCCGAAGGTCGGCCGGGTGGTCCGGGTCCGCGAAAACGAGATCATCGTGGACCTCGGCACCAAGAGCGAGGGCTTCATTCCCGTCTCGCAGTTCGGCGCCAAGAAACCGCTGCCGAATGTGGGCGATTCCATCGAGGTGATGGTCGATCGCTACGACCCCGCCGCCGGCCTGACCCGCCTGAACCTGAAGGGGGCCGCCGTTGACGCCGACTGGGAAAGCGTTCAGCGCGGCATGGTCGTCGAGGCCCGCGTGACCAAGGCGATCAAAGGGGGCCTGGAAGTCGATGTCGATGGCATGCGGGGCTTTCTGCCAGTCAGCCAGATCGAGCTGGGCTTCGTGGCCGATCCCGAAGCGTACCTCAATCAGCGCTTCCAGGTGGTCGTGACCGAGGCGAACCCGAGGGAGAAGAACCTCGTCGTCTCGCGTCGGGAACTGCTGGAACAGCAACGCGCCGAGATGCGAGAAAAGACCTGGGCCGAGCTGCAAGAAGGCCAGATCCGCAAGGGCGTGGTCCGCTCGATCAAGGACTTCGGCGCGTTCGTCGATCTTGGCGGCGTCGATGGCCTGATTCATGTCTCCGATCTGTCCTGGTCGCGTGGGACGAAGGTCGAGGAGGTGGTCAAGATCGGCGACGAGGTCGAGGTCAAGGTCCTCAAGATCGAGAAGGAGAAGGACCGGGTTGGCCTCGGCCTGAAGCAACTGGCACCGAGTCCCTGGGACACCGTCGAACACCGCTTCGGCCGGGGCCAGATGATCCAGGGGAAGGTCGTCAAGCTGATGGAGTTCGGCGCGTTCGTCGAGATCGAGCCGGGGGTTGAAGGGCTCATTCATATCTCTGAGCTTGCCCCCGGACGGGTCCGGCGCGTGAAGGACATCGTCCAGGAAGGCCAGGAGGTCGAGGCCCGGATTCTCGACATCGACGCTGAGGCGAAGCGCATGAGCCTCTCGCTCAAGCCGACCGCCAAGGATGAGCCCGCCGTCGTCGAGGAGGACGACGAGGGGGAAGACGAAACTCCTCGCCCCAAGAAGGAGCGGAAGATTCCCTTGAAGGGTGGGCTCGGCGATCGGGATACCCCCCTGTTCGGCGGTTGAACGTTTCGTCGTGGATCAGAAGACGCTTCTAAGGAACTGGCCGGCACCACGGGGGAACCGTTGATGGAACCCGTGGTGACGGCCTTGTTCATTGCGATCGTGGCGACGCTGTATGCCAGTGTCGGGCTTGCCGGGGCATCGGGCTACCTTGCGGTGCTGGCGATCGTTGGGGTCGATCCGCTGGCCATGAAGGGGGCGTCGTTGCTGCTCAACGGCCTCGTCGCCCTGATCGGATCCTGGGTCTTTCTGCAAGGGTGCTGGGAACGACTCCAGACCGTTGCGGCGATTGCCGTTCCCGCGGTTCCGATGGCGTTTCTCGGAGGCCTGATCCGAGTCCCGGAAGAAATCTATCTGCCGGTCGTCGGCAGCCTCTTGATCCTGTCGGCGGCGCGGCTGCTCTGGCCGACGCGCGAGGATGCCGAGAATCGCGGGGCGAGGCGAATTCCCCTCGCCGCGGGAATTGCGCTGGGAGGCACCATCGGCTTTGCCTCGGGAATCACCGGGACGGGCGGAGGCATCTTTCTCCTTCCCGCCCTTCAGTTGCTCGGCTGGGCAGACCCGAAAGACGCCTCTCGGCTGGTCGCGCCGTTCGTGCTGGTCAGTTCGGTTGCGGGGCTGACCGGCTACCTTTGCTCGACCCCGCACTTGCCGATCGGGCTGGTACTCTGGGCACCGGCGGCGATGCTCGGAGGGTTGATCGGCGCGCGGTTGGGACGCGATCGCCTGAACCCGACGACCCTGCGTCGGGTGCTGGCGGTCTTGCTGATCGCCGCCGGATTCCGATTGTTCCTGACCTAGCAGCGGCGATCAGCTCGGGCGATCGGAGCCGATCAGCGGCGGAGCGTCTCGGGATCGAGGACCGTCACGCGCTGATCTCGGACGAACTTGTGACAGTTGACACAATTGATCGTCAGATTCACATAATTCAGCGTGGCACCGTCGATATTCTTCTCGCGGCCCTGCTGTTCGAGGGCTTCGGTGAGTCGAATGAATTCTTCGGTGTAGCGCACGTACGTCATGTTTGGGCTGACGCGCCAGAGTTCATTCTCGGCCAGTTGCCGAAGGGCCTGAGCCCCCTGCACGATCTGATCAAAGTCGGCCACGGTCAAGCCTTCGAGTACATCCTTGGAATGGTCGAGCTTGGCCTGCATGAACATCGAGAGGGTGCGGTCCTGGGGTTGTTCCTCTTGAGCACGAGCCCCGACACGACTGCCGACAATTCCCAGAGCACTCAGGCAGGTCAGGGCGAGCAAGGTCGTCCGGATCGACGGGTTCATCGTCGCGTCTCCCCAACTGTAGACCTGGCCCCCGCACTTCGGGAGACGACCCGAAGCGGGTGGCCGAACCTCATCTTTGATCGTATCGAATCGGTCGCCGGGCCGTCGACCGGGCAGCGATCCGCCGATGGATTTGGCGGCTCAAAGCAAGGCGGTTGTCTCCGGATGGCCGGTCAGGAGGTTGAAGTTCTGCACGGCCACTCCTGAGGCCCCCTTGATGAGATTGTCGAGACAGGCGATCACCAACACCTTGCCTCGAACGACCCGAACCGTCAGATCGCAGAAGTTTGTGAAGGCCGAGTCCTTGGTCGCGGGCAGGCGATTGACCACCCGGACAAAGGGAGACGACTGATAAAACGCTCGGTACAGGTCGAGCAGATCATGCTCCGTCACCGCCCCCCTCGGCTGCGCGTAGATCGTGGCCAGGATGCCGCGATCCATCGGCACAAGGTGAGGGGTGAAAATGACCTCGACGGCCTCGCCGGCCGAGGATTGGCCGACATCCGTCAAAACCTGCTCAATCTCCGGTGTGTGCCGATGCCGACCGACTCCGTAGGCCGACAGACTCTCGTTGCATTCCGGGTAGTGCGTGGTCAGCTTCGGCGATCGACCCGCACCCGAGACGCCGCTTTTGGCGTCGATGATAATGCCCGACCGCTCGATCAGGTTCTGGGCAATCAGAGGTGCCAGCGCGAGGATCGCCGTCGAGGTGTAGCACCCCGGATTGGCGATCAGAGGGGCCGAGGGAATCGCCTCGCGGTACAGTTCGGGCAGCCCGTAAATCGCCTCACGAAGCCCGGACGGGTCGGTGTGGGGATGATCATACCAGTCTTCGTAAACCGTTTCGTCGTTCAGGCGGTAATCGGCGCTGAGGTCGATGATGCGAACCCCTCGGCGTCGAAGTTCGGGAACCGCCGCCATGCTCGCCCCGTGCGGCAAGGCAAGGAAGGCGACCTGAGCAACCTCGGCCACCCGGTCGGGATCGAACGGTTCGCAGGCGAGGTCGATCCGACCGGCAAGTGACGGATGCAGCGCATCGAGCTTCGGCGCTTCATCCTTCCGCGAGGTTGCCAGGCGAATCCGGGCACCAGGGTGCCGGAGGAGCAGTTGAATCAGTTCTCGGGCGGTATATCCGGAGGCGCCCACAATCGCCACGTCGGTCATCGGTCGGTCCTTGAGCGGAAGGCGAGAAGGAGGAGGATCAGAGGCGGGTTCGATCAGTCATTCCCCAGTTGAGATTCCGTGCCGTGGTCGAGCCCGACGCAGAGTGATGAGCAGCCCCGTACACCAGATGGTCCACGCCACCGCGGAGACGGCGAGGCCCAATCGCTCGGCCCGTCCCTCGTAGAAGAGTTGAATCGTCCACGAGCCGGGACCGGACAAACCGACGCCCTGCCATCCCCCCAGGACGCCGAGGATCGGCACGGGGTTCGCCATTCCCTCGGCATCAATCAGCGAGGCGGTCCACTCGGGATAATCGAGCTGCGTCACCAGCACAAGGCCGGGGCCGTCGGTCGAGACAGTCAGTGAGAGTTGCTCGGGCGTCATCGTTTGAAGATCGAGCGGCCGGGCATCGCCAAGCAGGGAAACGATCGCGGCGGGGTTGGCCGTCAGACCGCGGAATTGCTCGATTGGATCAGGGTCATTGGTTGGCAGGAACCAGGCCCGAGGAGCCGAACCGGCATCGAGGACCAGGTAGCGCCCGGCTCGGCCCTCGTCGGTTTCGGCGAATCCGGCTCCGAGCAGCCAGGACGTCAACGAGGGATCTTCCAGGATCTCGGCCGACTCGATCCGCCCGGTTTCGGCGAAGCGGTCACGGAGCAGCTCGATGCCGGGGCCGATCGGCCCGATCACCCGGACCCGAGCGCCAAGGCTGCGCTGGGCGTCGAGAATCGTCTCGGCCTCGCCGGTCGCTCGGGGGATAGCGTCGGCCAGGCCGCGCAGCTCGGGTTGAATCGGCAGGTCGAGCGTCCGGTAGCTTTGGATCGGAGCCGCGCCCGAGACCATCGTCAGGTTGCGCATCGGGTCGATCGACCGGGTTCCTTCGGGAAGCTCGGCGAGGCGGCCCAGCACGCGACTTTGTTCCGTCAGCGGGCGAATCGGTGCCGAGTCCACCGGACGACGGCGAGCCATCAGGCCGAGGTCCACGATCGTCACCACCAGCAGCCCCAACACCAGCGCTTGTCGTCGCCTGGCCAGGAGAGCGAGCAGCACGACGCCAACCAGGAGGGCGGCGGTGGTTCCCAGTTCGGCCCGAGCGATCCGCCATCGTTCCCGATCGAGCCGAAGGCCCCCCGTCGGCACGGAACCGAGCCCCTCTCTCATCTGGGCGGCGACCACGCGGACATCGCCCTGCGGGCGTCGGGCTCGGGCGAAGACCTCGGTGACGGGAGGATCGTTCGTCCAGGGCAACTGGGCGAAGACCCGGTCGTAGACCGCGACCACTCCCGAAGGGCCGGGGCGTTCGGTGGCGTTCAGCCCCAGCTCAAACAGGCCGATCACGGCCACGATCCAGAGGACGGCTCCCAGCACACACCCGACCAGCCATCGACCGGGCCGGAGCAGGCGGCCGTCTCGGATCGCATCGAGGCCGAAGCCTGCGAGCAAGGCCAGGGCAAGCGAGACAATCATTCCCCAGCGCGCCGGTGCCCGGAAAAACGAGAAGCCCGGCCACTGACTGAACACCCGAAAGCCCGGCACATACGGGCCGAGGCTCAGGAACAGCCCCACCACCCCCACGAGGAACAGCACTCGAATGACCCCAGCGTGCGGTCCTGGTCGGATGATCGCCAACAGGGCAAGAAACACGGGGATCAGGCCGACGTAGAGCCGAAGCTCCTCGGGAGACGTGTGGAACGGATCCCAGACCACCGGCCGCCAGAGCGGGGAGCGGTGAAAGAGATCGGGAGCCACGAGGTTGACCAGATGGAGCGGCGTGGCGGCAAACCCGGAGAGGTACTCGAAGTCACGCTGCGTTTCCGCCAGACGGGCGAGTTGGGCCGTCGGCATGAGTTGAGCGGCCGCCATCGGCAGGATTGCGATCAAGGCGAACAGCACCAGGACCGATCGCCGGGCCATCTCCCGACGCGCTCCCTTGCCCATCAGCAGCCCCCCGAGGGCCATCACCCCCAGGCTCACCTGCGTGCAAAAGGCGAGCTGAAAATGCCCAGGCAGAACCTGTACCGTCAACGCCGCCGCCAGCAGCCAGGAGGCACCGCGACCACCTCGGCCTGAGACAATCGACCAGCCCAACCCCCAGATCCACGGGGTCCAGCTTCCGACACTCAGGGCCCAGAGGTGCGGCAGATGGATGAGGAAGAAGCCGGAGGCCCCCCAGGCGCCTCCCGCCAGCGTCGCCCCCCAGGACGACACCCCGAAGCGCCGGGCCGCCCAGTACGCACCGAGGGCTCCCCAGAGCAGGTGCACGACCATGCTTGCCGTGTAACCGGCCTCGACCGGCAGGAGGCCGAAGCAGACCCAGTGCGGCGGGTAATAAACCCCCATCTGGCTTTCGGCCAGGCCCGGAAATCCGAAGCCCCAGCGATCGTTCCAGAGCGGCAAGCGACCGGCGCGGATTGCCTCGCCGAGCACGCTCATCAGGCCCATCTGAAACTGGGTCACGTCGCCGCCGACCGGCATCGCCCCGCCGAGTCCGATCGGCCAGAGCCACGCCAGCATCAAGGCGCAGAGCAACACCGGGCCCAGGCCCCTGGCAATCCCTGATCCGACCATCCCCTTGCCCACAACGCCGCTCCTCAACCCGTTCTCGGATGATCGGTAAACTTTACAGGATCGACGCACTGACCTGCACGGCTTGATTGTAAGTCGTGATTCAAGTTCCTTGATCCGAGGGCTGAATCCCTCGACACGCGAAACAAGCCAACTACGAAACCCTTTGCGATCCAGGGACTTCGAACCACAAACAGGTCAACGTTCGGGAATTGCTCGAATTCGGCACGAGGGCTGCAATTGCCCTGGAGCAAGGGCAGGATGCCCGTTCCAACCCAGATCATCCCTCTCTTGCGAACCTTACCGAAACGAGGGAAAGGAGTCCGCCATGTTGGTTCTGAGCCGCAAGCAAGGTCAGCGTTTTCAGATCGGCGAGGACATCCGCTTGACCATCGTCCGGATCGACCGCAACTCCATTCGCATCGGCGTGGAAGCCCCCGATGGTCAGATGATCTATCGGGAAGAACTGCTCACCCGCGAGCCCTCGGACGACGACGCCGCGCACGCTCGGGCTTCCTCCGCTCAGTGGGTGTGATGGCTCGGGCTGCCCGGCAATCGAAACCCATCAGAGACACCTCGGCATCGAGACGGCAGGCCCGGGTACGGTAGGATCGGAGCCTCGCGCCGCGTTCCCCCTGGGGGCGTCTCCCCATCGCGGCCGAACCGATCACCTCCCGAACAAAGGCCGCACCGCCATGCCCTTGCTCACGCTTCCCCTGGCCTGGTTGCTCGCGATCGGCCTGGTAATCGATGATCCGCACGTTGCCTCCGTCTTCGAACTCGATGGCGACGGCTGGGTCCGCCACACGATCGACGACTCCTCCAGCGGAGCCGACGGCGTCCGACTGGCGGATCTCAACGGCGATGGCCTGCTCGACCTCGCCACCGGCTGGGAAGAAGGGGGAATCGTTCGCGCGTACCTGAACCCCGGTCCCGATCGGGCGAAGGCTCCGTGGCCGGCTGTCACCGTCGGGCAGGTGGCCTCTCCCGAAGACGCCGTCATCGTTGACCTGGACGGCGACGGATTCCCGGATATCGTCAGCTCGTGCGAGGGGAAGACCCAGACGGTCTTCGTCCACTGGAACCCGGGCGACCCGGCCGCATTGCTCGATCCTGAGGCCTGGACCACCGAACCGATCCCCGCGACCGTCGGGATGCAACAGTGGATGTGGTGCGTACCGATGCAGGTCGATGGCCGCTTCGGGGTCGATCTGGTCGTCGCGGGCAAGAACGACGGGGCGAGCCTCGGCTGGCTCGAAGCGCCCGAGAATCCGCGCAATCTGAGTGCCTGGCGCTGGCATCCGATTCGCCCGGTCGGCTGGATCATGTCTCTCCTGGCGCACGACCTGGACTTCGACGGCGACCTCGACCTGATCGGCTCCGACCGTCGCGGCGATCGCCGGGGCGTCTTCTGGCTCGAACGCCGAGGCCCGGCGCACTCGACCGAGTGGGTCGAGCACCCGATCGGTGGCGAGGACGCCGAGGTGATGTTCCTCGACGTGGCCGACCTCAACGGCCGGGAGGACATCCTCGTGGCCACCCGCGATCGGGGCGTCCAGATCTTCCGAACCGAAGAGGATTCCTGGCAATCGTCTCGCATCCCGCTCGGCGATGCGATCGGGACCGGCAAGGCGGTGGCCGTCGGCGAACTCAATGGCGACGGCTGGCTCCACCTCGTCGTCTCCACCGAGAACGCACGGGGGAAGCATGGCCTTGTCCAGATCACCTGGATCGGCAAGACGATTGACGGCCCGGTGCGTCTCCGGACCATCAGCGGTGCTCAAGAGGGCACAAAATTCGACCTCGTCCGCCTGATCGACCTCGACGGCGACGGCGATCTCGACGTCTTGACCTGCGAAGAAACCGATGGTCTGGGAGTGATCTGGTACGAAAATCCCGGTCCCGATCTGGAGCGCAGGTGATCCGGTTTGACTCGGCCATGAGAACGCGTTGCGACTCCTGAAACGCCGGATCGACGGAATCACGACGGCTCGGGGGTTCATGATCCCCGGCGATGACTCAATAATGGAACGAACGGCGGTGGAGTTTGCCACCGCATCGGTTTGCCCCGCTCCGAGGACGCTCCCGCAATGGCTCAGGAAACCCCGCCCCCCGCCGAACCCGAACACCTGGACCAGCTCCGGGCGAACCTGATGGAATCGGCCCGACTGCTGCGCGACGCGCACCACCTCGACCCCGAGGAACGCGGCCGCCTGGCCGAGCTGATCGACGAACTGGGCCAGGCCCTCGACCCCAACGCTCCCCCCGAAACCGCCGCCAATCTGGCCACCAGCGCCTCGGCCCTGGCCCGAGCGCTCCACGAGCACCGCGACGAAGGGTTCCTCTCGACCACCCGAGCCCGGCTCGACGAGGCCGCCGCTCACGCCGAGGCCGAGGCCCCCTTCGCCACCCAGGTGGTCCGGCGCTTCCTCGACCTGCTGGCGCAAATCGGTATCTAATCGCCCCCTTCGATTTGCCTGAACCCGATGCTCGCCCCTCGCGGATTCCTCCGTTAGACTGCAATCGCACCCAGGATCGACGCGCACCGCACCACGAAGCCGGGAGCCGGCGGCCCGGCCGCAACGATGAGACGAAGGGACGATCGGCGCATGGCGGCATCAGCCCAGCAGGCCAAAACAGTCGAAATCGGTGGCGTGACCCTGCATCTCAGCGCTCCCGACACGACCGAGCAGGAGTGGATCGGCCAGGACGAGATTCTCCGCCAACTGTCGGCCTGCTGGCTGATGGTCGACCCGAAGGATCTCCCCCTGGCTCCCCGGCTGGTCGGGCCTCCCGGCATCGGCAAGACCACGCTGGCCATGGCCGCCGCCAAGCTGCGCAAGCAACCGCTTTATATCAACCAGTGCACGGCCGACACCCGGCCGGAAGACCTGCTCGTCACCCCGGTTCTCTCCGAGCAAGGGAAGATTTCCTACCACGCGTCCCCCTTGGTGACAGCGATGATCGTCGGTGGCGTCTGTGTCCTCGACGAGGGGAACCGGATGAACGAGAAGTCGTGGGCGAGCCTCGCCCCCCTGCTCGACCACCGGCGCTACGTGGAGAGCATCATCGCCGGCATCACCATCAAGGCCCATCCCGAGTTCCGCTGCTGCGTGACGATGAACGAGGACGAGTCCACCTACGAGGTCCCCGACTACATCCTCAGCCGACTCCAGCCGCAGCTCGCCCTCGGCTTCCCCGAGCGCGACGACGAGATGGCGATCCTCAAGTACCACCTCCCCTTCGCCGCCTCCGAGCTGCTGGAGATGACCGTCGACTTCCTCCAGAAGGCCCACGAGCTTCGGCTCGACTTCTCCCCAAGAGACGGGATCAACATCCTCCGCTTCGCCATCAAACGGATGGCCCAGGACCCCGACCATCCGCTCGGCCGCGATCGCGCCTGGGCCGAGTCGATCCTCTGCGTTCTTGGTGAAGAAGCGGCCGACCTCGACGCCCTCGCCCACCGCCGCCGCCGCGCCCTCGGCGGCCAGGCCACCCCGATGGGCCTTGGCGACCTCTTCTTCTCCCCCGACGATCCGCTCCACCCCGACGCCGATTTCGACGACGACGAGGACGACGAGGACGAGGAGGACGACGACGATGCCTACTGAGGCCCGTTCGCACCTGCCTCCCCTGGACGATGTCCAGGACCACGCAGAACTCGCCCCTGCCGAATACCCCCGGTTGGAGAGCGACCTGCCGATGATGAACCCCTCCCCCTTGACGCTCTGCTTCGCCCCCGAGATCGAACTGACCGACGATCTGTTCTGGAAGATCTGCGCGGCCAACCCCGAGCTTCGCCTGGAGCGGACCGCCGAAGGGAACCTGGAAATCATGTACCCGGCCGGTGGTGAATCGTCTCGGCAGAACAGCCTGTTGAATGCAAGGCTCGTGAACTGGAACGAAGCAAGGGGCGATGATGCGGGCGTCTGCTTCGATTCCTCCGCCGGCTTTAAACTCCCGAGTGGGGCGACGAAGGGCCCCGATGCGTCCTGGATCGCCCGCGACCGCTGGCTCGCCCTGACCCCCAAGCAACGCCTCGTCTTCCCCCCCATCTGCCCCGACTTCGTCGCCGAGCTGCGCTCCCCCTCCGACTCGAAGCGGAAACTCCGCGACAAGCTCCGGGAATACCTCGCCAACGGCGCCCGGCTCGGCTGGCTGATCGACCCGCTCGACGGCACGGTTGAAATTTCCCGGCCGGGCCAAAAACCGGAGACGCTGACCCGGCCCGAGCAACTCGACGGCGGCGATGTGCTGCCGGGATTCGTCCTCAACCTTCGTGGCATTCTGTTCGATTGAGCACGGAACGCGACCCCTTGAGCGGAGCCGGCCCCGTTGACGAAGCTTCCGGACGACCGATCCCAGCCCAACGACGTCCTCGCCATCGGCCCCAAAATCCGGGCCTTGCCGATCATTCACGGCTCGGGAGACTGCGCAATCCGGGTCCGGGAAGAATTGCTGGCGCATCCGTATGATTGCGTGGCGATCCCGTTACCTCCGTCGTTCCAGGATGAGGTGGAGGAATCGGTCGACGCCCTGCCCTCGATCTCGGTCGTGCTGCAACGCGACGCCGAAGGGGAGACCGATGGGTTCACGTATGTCCCGATCGACCCGTGCCAGCCGGTCATCGCCGCGATCCGCACGGCGATGGGGGAGCGGATCCCCCGGGCATTCGTCGATCGGGAATCCCCCCGGTTCGAAGGTCGGACCGGATACTACCCCGACCCTTATGCCCTGAAGCGGGTTCGGGTCGAGGGGTTCGCCGCGGCGGTGCTCCCGGCAATCCCGCCGCCCGACCCGGACGGCACCGAGGCGGCACGGTTCGCCTGGATGGCGGCAAAGCTGCGAGAACTGGAAGATCGGCACGAATCGATCCTGTTCGTCTGCTCGCTCATGGATTGGCCCTGGGTGCGGGACGCTTACCATCGCGAGGCCGAGGTCCCGCCGCCGGAATGGTTCTTGCCGCAGATGAGGACCTGCCGAGTCGACCCCCAGACCCTGATCTTCCTGCTCGGGGAGCTTCCCTTCATCACGGGGCTTTATGAGCGTGGCCGGCGCGAGCTGACCGAGGACGAGAATCTCTCGGTCGACGGCGTGAAGGAGATGGCCCTGGCCGCCCGGGAACGGCTCTCGAAGGATCGCCCGAAGGTCGCGAACCGGATCACCCCGCAATTGCTCTCGGTCTACATCCGTTACGTCCGCAATCTTTCACTCATCGAGCGGCGATTGACCCCGGATCTGTACTCGCTGGTGATCGCGGCGAAGCAGACGGCGGGAGACGACTTCGCGCTGGCGATCGGTGAACAGGCCCGCGACTATCCCTACTCCGATACGTTTGATCGAGGGGAGCGCCCCTGGTGGTGGGACGAGCCGAACCTCCGCATGGGAGACGGCCGCGCCGAGGTCCCCGCCTGGGGCACGGCACCCATGACCAGCCGCCTGCCCGGCCAGGCGATTTCCTGGCGATCGTGCGAGCTGCGCCCGAAACCGGACGAGCCGGATCAAAAAAAGTGGAAACAGCGATGGGACCCGTACGGGATGTGCTCGTGGCCGCCGGAGGACCACCGCATCGAGAGCTTTCAGCGCCATGTGGCCGAGCAAGCCAGGGCGATTCTGGGGGCCGACCTCGCTCGCTCCGAGAAATTTACCACGAGCGTTCGCGACGGCATCGACATCCGCGAGACCTTGAGGAATTTTCATAAGGGTGATCTTTATGTCAAGGTCATCCCCCCGAGCCGAGGATCGATCGACGCGGTCGTCTTCCTGTTCGACGTGCCGGCCGATCCTGCGGTCTACGTGCATCGTGCGACCTGGTACGCCGAGCATGCCGAGGAATCGACCCTCGCCTTTTTTGCCACCGACCCGATGCAAAACCTGATCGGACCGGGGATCGCCCAGGCCGAATACGGCGGTGCCCTGTTCCTGTATCCTCCTCGATTGATCCCGGACGTCTGGGAAGACCCAAGGCTCGACCGTCTCGAAACGCTGGAAGAACGCTTGCTCGGCGGGGCCCTTCTGCACAGCAAGGAACGCCACGTCGCACTCGTCAGCCCCAAGCCGCCTCCGGCCTCCTGGCGGCGCCTGGCGCGTCGTCATGGTCGCAAGCTCATCCATCTCCCGATCAAACGGTTCAGCGGGCAACTTCTGGAGCGACTGCGCACGTTTCACGTGCTCAATGGCAAGCATGTTCGATCGTACGCGGCAGACTTCATCAGAGACATGTAATAACTGCGGAGTCCACCTCAACAGGGAGAACACATGAGGATATTCATCGGAGCGCTTGCGGTCGCCCTCACCCTCGCCTCGGCAGTGATCGCCGATGAGGGGAGCCCGGCCGCCACCGACACCGCGTTCTCCTCGGAAAAGTATGGCATCACCTGCCCACTTGCCCCGAACTGGGATGTGGTGATCCGCGAGCGCGATGACCTGATCTTCGTGGCTCGGATCCCTCAGCGCGATCCGGAACGACCAGCCGCAGTCGGCTGCGAACTCGCCCTCGCCCCCGAATCACTCGATGAGTACCGGACCCGGATCGACGCCAACGCCGAACGAGGGCGCATTCCCGGCGATTTGATCCGCAACGAACTGATCGACCACGAGGGAGAGCCTCGCCTGATCACCGTCACCGAATTTCGCCCTCCCTTCGGCGGTGTCTGGAGAGAGACAACCGTCCGGCGCATCGCTCATCGACAAATGTATGTCTTCAAGATCAATTCCGACCTCGAAGATCCCTCGCACGACACCACGCTCGCCGCGTTCGAGACGATGGTGAACGACGCCTCGTTCTCGCCTCCCGATACCGGGGCAACCCGTGACGACCAGAGCGACTCAAACCGCTGGGTTCAAACCGAATTCAAGTTCGCCATTGATCTTCCCGATCAGTGGCAGCCGGCCCTGGCCCCCAGCCAACTCGCCTTGCTCTTTGCCAATGGACCGGCGTTCGGGATCTGGTCGGACAACTTCCTGGTGATCGCCCGCCCGTCCGAGCGGTTCGATCCCGATCGGCTCGTCCAGGAAATCCCGGCGCTGCTCCAGCGCGAGGAACCCGGATGCGAGGTCCTCTCGTGCGAGGTCGTCGACCAGCCCGGAGTCGGCCAGGCCGTCGAGACGGTGGTACGCACCCAGCGAGGTTCGTTCTCGATGACGGTCCTGGAACGGCGGTTCCAGGGAGACCGATTCTCGTATGAAGCAAAATTCACCCTGGAATCGAAGCGGTTCGACGATCTTGCCGCGGAACTGCGCAGGTGTCTCGACAGCTTTTCCGAGGAGCCCGGCGAGGTCCCCGTCGTCCGACCGGGCGTTGCAGGCTGACCATTTTTTTCGATCGGAGCATTACCATGCGATACAGCGTTTCTCTCGCGGTCCTGGCCGTCTGTCTCGGCGGGCTCCGATCGCAGGCCGAGGCGCACGACTTCCGAGCCGGGGTCGCGGCCATTGACATCTCCCCGGAAACCCTACCGGCGATCATCAACGGTGGCTTCCTGCGGAGAGACGCCGATCAGGTGCGTGACCCCTTGTTCGCCCGGGCCTTCGTCCTGGATGACGGCCAGACCCGGATCGCGCTCTGTGTGGTTGACACCTGCATGATGCCTCGCGAGTTGATTGACGAGGCCAAGGCCCTGGCCAGCGACCGCGTGGGCATTCCGACCGACCGCATGATGGTCTCCGCCACCCACACCCATACCGCCCCCGCGGCCATGGGATGCCTCGGCTGCCCGGTCGATCCGGTGTACGCCGCCTCGCTCCCTTCGAAAATCGCCGAGGCCATCATCACAGCGGCCAACCGTCTCGAACCCGCAATACTGGGCGCGGCGGTCGTCGACGATTTTGATCATACGTTCTGTCGCCGATGGATTTATCGATCCGACCGGATGCTCACCGATCCCTTCGGCCACCGCACCGTCCGGGCCAACATGCACCCGGGGCACCAGAACCCCGACGCGATCGGCCCCTCCGGCCCGGTCGATCCGGCGCTGTCCGTCCTGGCGATTCAGACGGCCGACGGCAAACCGTTGGGCGTTCTCGCCAACTACTCCATGCACTATTACGGCACCGACGCCATCTCGTCCGACTACTTCGGCCGGTTCTCGACCACCTTGGCCGAGGAGCTCGGCGGCGGCGAGGGCCTGGTTGTGTCCATGTCGCAGGGGACCAGCGGCGACCTGATGTGGATGGACTACGGCGCCCCGACTCCCAATCGCGACGTCCTCGCCTACGCCGATGCCGTGGCCGAGGTCGCGCTCGGTGCCCTGAAGAACCTCTCCTATCGCGACGATGTCACCCTGGCCATGGCCGAAGCCCCCCTGACGCTCGGCCGTCGCCTGCCCGACGACGACCGGCAAGACTGGGCTCGATCGGTCCGCTCAGCGATGGAAGGGGAAGAACCCCGAGCCATCCCCGAAGTCTACGCGCTGGAACAGTTCCATCTGCTCGACGTCCCCGAGCGTGAGCTGAAGCTCCAGGCCATCCGCATCGGAGACGTGGCCATCACCGCCATCCCGAACGAGGTGTACGGCATCACCGGCCTGAAACTCAAGGCGGCCAGCCCCCTGCCGATCACCATGAACATCGAGCTGGCCAACGGCGCCGACGGCTACATCCCTCCTCCCGAACAGCACGCGCTGGGCGGTTACACCACCTGGCCGGCTCGCACGGCGGGCCTGGAAGTCGAGGCCGAGCCGAAAATCGTCGCAACTCTGGTCGAGCTGCTTGAGACGGTCTCCGGCAGCTCCCGACGGCCCGTCCGTCCTCAAGGAGGTTCGTACGCCCAATCGGTCGTCGAGGCGGGTCCGATCGCCACCTTCCGCCTCGATGAGCTGGATGGCTCACGCCCTGCCAACCTGATGGGAGGCGCTCCCGCCCACGTCGAGCCGGGAGTCGCCCTGGCCTTGCCCGGTCCCGAAGGTTCAGCCTTCGTCGGAGCCAACGAGGAGCCGAATCGCGCGATCCATTGCGCTGGCGGCCGACTCATCGCTGATCAGATTGACCTGGAAGGCTCCTACAGCCTCGCCTTCTGGTTCTGGAACGGCCTGCCGACCGACGCGAGAGCCGTCACCGGCTACCTGGCGTCGATCGGTCCCGATGCCAACCCCGATGCCCCCGGCGATCATCTCGGGATTGGCGGCACGCATGCCGACCTCCAAGCCGGTCGTCTGTTCGTCTTCAACGGCAATTCCGCGAACGACGTGCGGGTCGGTCGAACCGAGTTACCCCGTCGGGAATGGTGCCACGTCGTCCTTGTTCGGGACGGAGCTCGCGTCCGGGTCTTCCTCAACGGCAACCCCGAGCCCGAGATCGACGCCGAACTCCCCGTCACCCGCCCCATCGCCGACAATCTGCTCGTGTTCGGAGGACGGACCGACCGCTTCGCCGGTCTCGAAGGGAAGCTCGACGAGGTGGCCGTGTTCGACCGGGCCTTGACGGCGGAGGACGTCGCATCCCTTTTCGAAGCAGCAACGTCGAACGATCACGACTAACCGCCCCGCCATTGGCCGCGCCCTGCCTACAATCGCTCCGATCAGGCGAGCCAAAGGGAGCCCGCCGCCACCCGATTCCCACACCCTGAACGAGTCAAACCGCTCATGGGGCAGCATCCCAACCCGTTAACCGTCCGAAAGGCCGATCATCCGATCGAGCCCCTATTCCTCAAGCGGTGGTCCCCCCGCGCGATGAGTGGCGAGCCGATCACCGATGGCGAACTGAAACGGCTCTTCGAAGCCGCTCGATGGGCTCCCTCAACCCGCAACGAGCAGGAATGGCGATTCCTCTTTGCCCACAAGGATTCGCCGCACTGGCCAACGTTCTTTGACCTGCTCGCGCCGGGCAATCAGGGGTGGTGCAAGCAGGCAAGCGTGCTGGTGGTGGTCGTCGCGCACAAGTTCTTTTCGAACACCGGAGCGCCCAATCCGGTCCATCTCTACGACGCCGGCGCCGCCTGGCAAAACCTGGCCCTGCAGGGCGCGGCCATGGGGCTGGTCGTTCACGGCATGGCCGGGTTCGATTACGACCAGGCACGAACCGCCCTCCATGTTCCCGAAGACTTCGACGTGGCCGCCATGATCGCCCTCGGTCGGCCGGGCGACCCGGCCACCTTGCCCGAAGATCTTCGCCAGCGCGAGGTCCCCTCCCTCCGCCGTCCCATTGAACAGAGCATCTGCGAAGGACCGTTCGCGTTTTAAACCCTTGCGAGCGCCCCGGTCAATCGAGGGCGACCGGTCGAGGCCGGTCGCTCCGAAGAACCTTCGATCTCGACGGGGCTCTCTTGTCTTACTGGCCCCTCTTCCCGAAGATTGAATTGTGAAGCGAGCGTGTTGCTCGCCCGGAAGGTCCGAGCGGGAGGAGGCCGGATGGAGTCCACAACCAAACCGGCCAGTTCATCACTCACCATTCTGGCCACGCTCGGCCTGATCGCTGCGCTCTACCTGCTCAAGCCCATCCTGGTCACGATCGCCCTCTCGATCCTGCTGACCTGCTTGCTGTCTCCGGCCACCCATCTGCTACGGAAGCTCCTGCCGGTGGGTCCGGTCGGAGCGGCCGTCATCCTCTTCCTGCTGATGGCCGTGGCCGGACTTTACGGCGCCAGCCTTACGGCCGAGAGCCTCGTTCGAGCCGCCGCGACCTTTCCGGCAGACGTGGAGCGGCTCGCCTCAAAGGTCAGCGACCTGATCAACGACGCCGGCAAGGACCACCCGTATCTTGCCAACATCCTGCCCGAGCCGGGCACGATCGACATTCTCGGCTACACCAATCGCGAGCTGCTGGTCAACTCGCTCAATTACCGGCTCTCGGACCTGACGACCTGGGTCGGCTACGGGGTCATCGTTCTGTTCCTGGTGCTCTTTTTGCTGGCCGAGGGAGATACCCTCGTCCCGCGATTGGTCCACCTCATCTCGGTCGAATCCGCCGAGTCGAAGGCCGTCGAGCGCACCCTGAAGAATCTGACACGGAAGATCCGAGCGTACTTGCTGGCCCGAACCGTCCTGAACATCGGTCTGGGGGTGGCAACCGCCGTGGCCTTGATGCTCCTGGGAATCGATTTTGCCGTGGCGCTCGGCGTCTTCGCCGCCGTGACGAACTATATCCCCTATCTTGGCAACGTGGCGGCAGGAGTTCTCTCGGTCCTCATCACGCTCGGCCAGCGCGGCTCCATCGCCGACGGCCTGATCGTCGCCTCCGTCTTCCTGGTCATCGTCACGGTCGAGGGGTATCTGGTGATGCCCTACGTCATGGGACGCTCGCTCGACCTGAACGGGACGACCGTCCTCATCGCCTGCCTGTTCTGGGGGTTCCTCTGGGGCCTGATGGGCTTGATCCTCGCCATCCCCATCACCGTCAGTCTAAAATTGGTCTTCCAGCATGTGCCGTCGCTCCGCCACTGGGCCGACCTCATGAGCCTGGCGGAATCCTCGCACGAACCCGCCGTGGCCGAGAGCCCCTCCCCAGAACCCCCAGCCGCGAGGCGCTGGATGCTGGCCCGACGATCGAATTCCAACTGATCTCAACCAACGCTTGAGACGCGGACGTCTCAGGCAATCCTTCCATCACGGGACCATTCTCAGTGGACATCACACTCGAATATTGCGCTCTTTGAAATTACGAGCCCCAGGCCGTCAGTCTGACGGCCCTGCTGCTGCCTCGATTCAAGCGATCAATCGGCCGCATGACCCTGATCCCCTCGAAAGGGGGCTGTTTTGAGCTGACCGTGGGCACGACGATCGTGTACTCAAAGCTCAAGACCGGTCACTTCCCGGACGAAACCGCGTTGGTCGAGGAAGTCGGCCGCCTGCTCCACCGCTAAGGAGACATTCAGGAACAACGTCCGCGTTTCGAGTGAGGTTCTCGGGTAGCCCCGGTTGCTCGCCAACCGGGGTCGCGCAGCGACGAGAGGCCCGACCGAGGCGCCAGGATGACCCGCAGCCCTCTTGCGGCGACACCGCCCCGATTGCACAGCAACCGCGGCCACCCGAGAACCTTGGTCGTTGTTCCTGAATGACCCCAAAGTGAAGCGAAGCAGGGTTCGGCCGATCGGACGACTTTCTTCCCCTCAGCGCCGAATCGACCGGCCCCGGAGCCCCTGTTCAGCATGTTCGGACGACAGAAACGCCTGACCGACTACGCCAACTGCGCTGGGTGAGCAGGCAAACTTCCCCCCGAGGGGATCGCGCAGGTTCTGCGCGGCTTGCCACAACCACCCCGACCCGCCGACCTGCTCGTCGCCACCGAAACATGCGACGACGCGGGCGTGTATCGCATTGCGCCCGATCTGGCTCTGGTACAAACCGTCGATTTCTTTCCCCCGCTGGTCGACGACCCCTACATCTTCGGTCAGATTGCCGCGGCGAATGCCCTCTCCGATGTCTACGCGATGAACGGCAGGCCGCTCACGGTCCTGAACATCGCCGCCTTTCCCGATGATCGCCTGCCCCTGGAGGTGCTGGGTCAGATCATCGCCGGAGCCGGTGAACGGGTCGCGCTGGCCGGAGCCTCGGTCGTCGGCGGTCATACGGTCCGAGATTCCGAGATCAAGTTCGGCCTGAGTGTCACCGGCCTCGTCCATCCCGACGACATCTTGACCAACGCCGGGGCGAGGCCGGGCGACCTGCTGGTCTTGACCAAGCCGCTGGGAACCGGCTTCGTCACCACCGCGGCCAAAAACGGTCGCTGTCCCGCCGAGGTCCTCGACCGGGCCATCACAAGCATGATTCGCCTGAACGCCGACGCAAGCGAGGCCGGCCGGGCCTCCGGCGGCGTCCACGCCCTGACCGACGTGACCGGCTTCGGCCTCGCCGGGCATGCCGCCGAGATGGCCGACGGCTCGGGCATCACGATCGAGCTGGATCTCAATGCCCTTCCGCTCATTGATGGGGCCGAACCTCTGGCCGTTCCCAGGAATTTCACCAGAGCCAGCGCGACCAATCGGGCTTTTCTGGCCGGTCGGCTCGACATCGCCTCGGGGGCCAATCCGAAGCGCGTCGAATTTGCGTTCGACGCCCAGACCTCGGGCGGCCTGCTCGTGGCGATCGCTCCCGACCATCTCGATGCCTTCCTTGAGCAATTAAAGCAACGAGAGACGCTGGCCGCGGCCACGATCGGTCGGGTGGTGCCCCGGATCGAGGGAATTTCGATCCGGCTCGGACAATTCGATTCGGCGCGGTCGGTCACGACTTGACGCGGCTGGGCGGACAACCGATCGTCTTGAAATCGCACGAAAGCTTTGATCCCGGACGATTGGAGAGGCCGATGCAAGACGATCTGACCCGTCGAGGATTCCTGAACGCCGCCAGTCTCTCCGTCATGTTGCCCGGCGCCGGGGCCGCTCTTGCGACGGCCGACCGGCCCAGCCCGGCCGCGATTCCCCACGCCCTGGGCGGCCCGTTGGCTGAACCGAAGCAAGGCCGCCTGAAGGTCGCAGCCCTTGCATCGACATACTATTACCTCTCTCACGCCTATCATATCGTTGGGCGATTCCTCGACGGGTTCGTCGTCAACGATGGTCGAGGCCACTTCCGCCCCGATGTCGAGATCAGCAGCCTCTACATCGAACAGTTCCCGGACGGAGTCGCCCCCTCGGGGGTCGGCGACCTGGGCCGGGCCAAGGCCGCCGAGCATGGCGTCCGGCTCAGTCCGACGATCGAGGATGCCCTCACCCTCGGCTCGGGAGAGTTGGCCGTCGATGCGATCCTCCTGATCGCCGAGCACGGCGACTATCCCCTCAACGAGAAGCTCCAGAAACGCTACCCGAGGGGAGCCTACTTCCGAGAGGTGCTCGATGTGGTGCGCCGCTCGGGCCGTGGCGTGCCGGTGTTCATCGACAAGCACCTCTCTTACGATCGGTCGGAAGCGGCCGAGATGATCGCCTCTGCCCGCGAGCTGGGCGTGCCGCTCATGGCCGGTTCGAGCCTGCCGGTGACCTGGCGTATCCCCCACCTGGAGGTCCCGCTGGGAAAAACCTGGCAAGATGCCCTGGTGGCGTCCCGGGGGGAAATCGAAATCTTTGGATTCCACGCCCTGGAGACGCTCCAGTGCATGGTCGAGCGGCGCGACCGGGGCGGCAAGCCTCAAGGGGTTGTGGCCGTGACCTATCTGGAAGGAGACGCCGTCTGGGAGGCCGGAGACGCAGGCCGCTGGTCCTGGGATCTGCTCGACGAGGCCCTCAGCCGCAGCTACACCCGGAACCCCGGCGACGTCCAGCAGAATACCAGGGACTTTGTCCACCCCGCCGGCCGGCCGACCTTCCTCCAGCCGGTCGCCTTCCTGGTCGAGTATGCCGACGGCTTCGAGGGGACCGTCCTGATTCTCAACGGTCACGTCGATGACACGACCATCGCAAGCCGGGTCGTGAATGACGACGGAACTCCCACCGACGTGTCCACGCTTGTTTATCTTCCTGCCCCACCCGGCGCCGACTTTTTCACGCCGCTCGTGCTGCGGATCGAGGACTTCTTCCGCACCGGCCATCCCCCCTACCCCGCCGAGCGCACGCAACTGACCGGGGGGATCCTCGACGTGGCGCTGGAGAGCCGGATTCGCGGCTCGGTGCGGATCGAAACGCCCGAACTGGCCTCGATTGATTACGAGGCTCCTGAGGATTCCGGCTTCATTCAAGCCCCAGTGGCCAACCCGAAGCCGAACCCCTGGCCGTAAGCAGGGTGAGCGGCCGATCGGGCGCTCAGCGAGTCATCTTCCGCTGACGACGACCGCCGACGAAGCTATCGAAGACATATTTCCCCAGGTCGTCGGCCGAGCAGTAGGCGGCGACCCCCTGGGTCACGCGGGCCATCTCCTCGACGAAGTTGACCAGGCCCAGATAAAAGTAATCTTCGATCAGGGCGAACGACGAGACGCGAATTCCGGCCGTGGCACAGCGCCTCGCCTCGGCGAGCGTGGCCGCGGCGGTCTTCTCGGCGGGGGGGTAAATCAAGACGGCTTCACGTCCTTCGATGTGTGCTGTTGGTTCGCCATCGGTGATGACGATAATCTGCTTGTTCTCGGCCGCCTGCTTGTTCAGCATGTTCCGGGCGAGCTTCAACCCAGCGTCGATGTTGGTGAAGTGCTGCACCTGCCGGGGGAGCGGGGCATCGAGGCTGATCCTCAGATGCACCCGAGGGTCAAACAGCCCCACCGGCTTAGGGGCCGAGTTCAAGAGCTCGCGCTCGGTCATCTTGCTGGCGAGCGTGTAAAACCCGACCATTTCCAACGAATCGGTCGGGTACTGCGCTCGGACCATCGCCTGCAACGCCAAGGCGACCTTCTTGGTCATGCCGTACTTGCCGTAACGGCCCATCGACCCGCTCATGTCGATCAGAACAACCGTGGCGGCGCGGGTCTGATGCTCGGTCTCGTACACGACCCAGTCGTCACGCTCGACCCGAATCGGCACGCCGCCCCCCTGGCGGGTGTAGGCGTTCTTGATCGTCTCGTGCAGGTTCAAGTTCGCCAGCGAATCACCATAAACATACGGACGTGAGTCCTCGTGCCGAACGGTACCGTCTCCCTTGTGAGGAGAGTCGTGCTTGCCGATCGCATCCCGGTTGAAGGTCTGGAACAGATCGGTGAGCGCACTTTGCTGGATGCGCCGAAGCCCCTTGGGGGCGACGACGAACTTGCCTTCGCGGTCCCGCTCGATCAACCCCTCCTGCTGGAGCAGCTCGACGATTTCGGGGTTGTCGTCGTCGTCGAAGCGATCGAGCTGGCGGAGCACCTGATCACCGTAGTGCAGCAGGTACTCGCTCAACTCGTCAAACGCCTTCTCGGCCGACTGAGGGCGAAACTCCTGCGACCCGTCCCACTTGGAATATTCGTACTGGGGCATGAGAGCCTCAATGGCCCGTGGCCAGAGGATGGTCGAAGGATTCCGGAGAGACCAGCTTAACGCTCGTACGACGCCACACCCGCCTTCACATTCTTGTTCAGACGATTATGCACATGTAAACCCTCGAGAATGAACTCGGCCGACGCGGCGATAGCGGCGTGATGCAGGTCGGGGTCGGACAGGTCGGGCAAGGAATCCTTGGCGAGGTCTTCCGCCTTCTTGAGCAGGCCAGGGATTTTCTCAATCCGCTTCAACAGTTCTCGCGTCGGCAAAACATCAGTCAATTCCACACCTCCGCCATTATCAAAGTGTTCGACGGCGGCGCGAAATTCCTTCGGGTTGAAGCGTTCGGAGAAGACATTCTTGACTGCTTCTCCCACGATCCGGCCGATCAGCACATCCTCGGAACCGTCGTCGTCGGCCATCGTGAGCTCGATCTTCCCGCGAGTACTGGGTACGACATGGGCGAGGTCACCGATCCGAGGTACCACCCACGATTCCTGGTTGACCAACGCCCGTCGCTCGGCGTTGGAGACGACGTTTTCCAGGTTGGCAATCGACATTCGCACCGAGACGCCCGACGCCTGGTTGACGTGCGACGAGGTCCGGGCCAGCCGCGCGGTCTCCTCGACCACCTCCTTGACGAAGAACGGAACGGCCACCTGTTCCCCCGCCCGATCGACCCAGGCGTTCTGGTCGTTGATCGAGATCCCGACCTCTCGGGTGAGCGGATAGTGCGTGCGGATGACCGAGCCGATCCGGTCCTTCAAGGGGGTGACGATCCGACCGCGGTTGGTGTAGTCCTCCGGGTTGGCCGAGAAGACCATGCAGAGGTCCAGCTCCAGGCGAACCGGATAACCTCTGATCTGAACATCCCGTTCTTCGAGCACGTTAAACATACCGACCTGGATTTTGGGGGAGAGGTCGGGCAGCTCGTTCATGCAGAAGATGCCGCGGTTGGTCCGGGGGATGAGGCCGAAGTGCATGGTCAGCTCGCTGGAGAGGTAGCGCCCCTCGGCGTGCTTGATCATGTCGATTTCGCCGATCAGGTCGGCGATGGTGACGTCGGGCGTGGCGAGCTTTTCCTGATAGCGCTGCTCGCGGCCGACCCAGGAGATCGGAGTGGCGTCACCCATCGCGTCGAGCTTGTCGCGGGCCTCTCGGCTGACGGGATGGTACGGGTGATCGTTCACCTCGGAGCCGTCGACGATGGGGATGGTGTCGTCGAGCAGACGAACGAGTTGCCGGAGCATCCGGGTTTTGGCCTGTCCTCGGGTGCCGAGGAAGAGCATGTCGTGCTTGGAGAGGATGGCGTTCTGAATCTGGGGAACAACCGTCTCCTCGTAGCCGAGGATCTCGGGAAACAGGGGCTCCCCGCGACGGATCATCGCAATCAGGTTGCGGCGCATCTCGTCCTTGACCGACTCGACACGGTAGCCGCTCTGTTTCAGCTCGCCCAGGGTCCGGGGTCGGTCAGATGCCATCGATGCTGATTCCTTGATTCAAGGCGGCGGGGGTGATGCGAGAGCGGTCGCAATGTCAGTGAGGTTCGGTCGCAACGAACACGCGAAGCCGCTTCAAGGAACATGCTAGGCAGGGCGTTGCGAGGCGTCAACGAGGGCCGACGATCGAGCGATCGTCCAGGGTGGTCTCGGTATCGTCGCAAACCTCGACCAGTTCGGGCTCGACCTGGGTATCGAACAGGCGGCTGACGCTCTCACGTTGGTGGATGGAGAGGATCGCCTCGGCGAACAGGCGAGAGACGCTGATCCGTCGGCAGTTCTCGGCCAAAGGCTCGGGCCAGTGGCCGATGGTGTCGGTCAGCACGAGCTGTTTGAGGGGGCTGTTGCGGATCTTCTCGGCCGATCCTCGGGAGAAGACGCCGTGCGAAACACAGGCGTAGACATCGAGCGCTCCGCGGGCCTTGCAGGCGTGGGCCATCTCGATCAGGGTGCCGCCGGAGATGGTGAAGTCATCGACGAGCAGTACATTCTTGCCCTGAACATTCCCGATGACGTCGAGGATCTCGGCTCGCTCCTCGTGATCGGGCCGGTTCTTGTTGCCGATGACAAGGTCGCAGTTCATCAGGTCGGCATAGCGCTGGGCGGCCTTGGCGAAGCCGACGTCGGGGGCAGCGACGACGAGGTTGGGGATGTTCAGTTTGCGGAAATAGGCGGTGAGAACAGGGCCGGCGTACAGGTGGTCGACGGGAATCTTGAAGAACCCCTGGATCTGCGGGCTGTGCAGGTCCATGGTCAAGACGCGGTCGGCCCCGACGGCTTCGAGGGCATCGGCGATGACTCGGGCGCGGATGGAGACGCGGGGCTCGTCCTTCTTGTCTCCCTTGGCGTAGGAGAAGAAAGGGATGACGGCCGTGACCTGAGTTGCACTGGCTCGCTTGAAGGCGTCGATCCAGAAGAGCAGTTCCATCAGGTTGTCGTTGACGGGCTGCTCGGTCCCCTGAACGATGTAGACGTCTCGCCCTCGGACATTTTCGAGGACGCGGACGAAGATGTTCCCCTCGCTGAAGATCTTGGTTTCGGACTGAGCCAGGGGGACGCCCAGGTGCCGACAGATGGCGCGGGCGAGTCCTCGGCTCGCCGACCCGGCGAAGATTTTCATCTCCCCGTAGGGGTCGCGATCCTTGGAGGAGGTGCAGATCAAGGAGCGGTCCATGACGGGAGGAACCTCGCGAGAGAGCCGGCCGAAGTGAGCAAAGACCGCCCGGAGAGACAGCGACTCGGGGGCAGGACGAATCACGATTGAGTATAACCCCGACCTCTCTGGAGAACCAGCGGAGCCGCCCCTCGATTCCCGATCAGACCGATGTCGCGCCGGGCCGAAACCGCTACAATCATGATGACCCAAAGGCCGTGCGGCACGTTCGGCTGGTCCGGATGCGCCGCGGTTTGATGACCGAAGCACCAGGAGAGGCGGTAGACGATGACCACACGGAGAGCCCTTCGATCCGCACCCCGAACCGTCGCGGCCATGGCCGTGACGCTGGCCATCGCCGCCGGAATCGCCATTTACGCGGTCCCGAAGGCCGGGACGACTCCGGGTGCCAATGCCTCTCAGGAGCAAGGTGCCACGGTGAACGCCGCCCCGTTGCGTGTGCAGGACGACGATGATCTCGGCCCCGGCGCCAAGCAAGACCTGTTTGCCGGCGGGATCGACTGGATCAACACGGCCAAGCCGATCAGCACGCAGGACCTGGTGGGCAAGGTCGTCTTGCTCGACTTCTGGACCTACTGCTGCATCAACTGCCACCACATCATTCCCGACCTGGAAAAGCTCGAAAAGAAGTACGCCAACGAGCTGGTGGTCATCGGCGTCCACTCGCCCAAGTTTGAGGCCGAGCGCGACTCGGAAAACATTCGGCAGAAGGTGCGCGAGTATCAGGTAAAGCACCCGGTTGTGAATGATGCCGACATGGCGATCTGGCGACGCTTCGGCGTCAGGGCCTGGCCGACCCTGGCCCTGATCGACGCGAAGGGAAACTTCCGGGGGTCGCTCAGCGGCGAGGGGCATTACGACACGCTGGATGAGTTCATCGGCAAGCTCGTGGCCCAGCACCGCGAGAAGGGGGAGCTGGACGAGACGCCGTTCGTCGTCTATGCCGAGAGCGACCGGCCGAGCGATGGCCCCCTGCTCTTCCCGGGCAAGGTCACGGCCGATGCCGAGAACAACCGGCTGTTCATCACCGATACGAGTCATCACCGGATCGTCGTCACCGACCTGAACGGCCAGGGGCAGTTTGTCATCGGCAGCGGTCAGCTTGGCCTGGAAGACGGCGACTTCGCCACCGCCCGGTTCAACCGGCCACAGGGGACGAGGCTCGTCGAGGGTGCCCTGTACGTGGCCGACACCGAGAACCACGCCATCCGCAAGGTGGACCTGGAGAACCGGACGGTCGAGACGATCGCCGGAACCGGCGAACAGTCGTACCGCCGCAACGGCGAGTTCCAGGGAACGGCCGAAGGGCTCAATAGCCCCTGGGATCTGATCCAGGTGCCGGGGACCTCGGAATTGATCATCGCCATGGCCGGGCCGCATCAGCTCTGGAAGCTGAACCTGGAAACAGGGATGGTGTCGATCTGGGCTGGGTCGGGTCGAGAAGACATTACCGACGGGACCTACGACACCGGGGCCTTTGCCCAGCCGAGCGGCCTGGCGACCGACGGCACGTATCTTTATGTGGCCGACTCCGAGGTCTCGGGCGTCCGGCGCGTCTCGCTCTCGGGAGAGCAGGAACCGCAGGTCGATACGGTCGTCGGCATGGGCCTGTTCGAGTTCGGCGACATCGACGGCACCGGAGACGAGGTCCGGCTCCAGCACTGCCTCGGACTCGCCCACGGCGACGGCAGGCTTTACATCGCCGACACGTACAACAACAAGATCAAGGCATGCACGCCCGACGAGCGCAGCGTCACGTCGCTGGTGGGTACAGGTGAGGCCGGTTCGTCCGACGCGGAGCCGACCTTCTACCAGCCTGGCGGCATCTCGCTGGCGGGATCGAGGCTCTACATTGCCGACACGAACAACCATGCCATCCGCGCCTTTGACCTGGAGTCGAAGGAGGTCCGGACCCTGGCGATCGAGGGGATCAACCCTCCGGAACCGCCGAAGCGGAAACCGACCTTCGCCAATGCAACCGCCATCGACGTGCCGCAAGCGGAGATCCGGCCCGGCGACGCCCTGACCGTCGATCTGGCCCTGACAATCCCCGGCTTCAAGCTCCAGCCCGATTCCCCCGTTCTGTTCCTCGTCGAGGCCCCCGAGGCGCCCGACGCCCTGGCGGATGGCGTGTCGGAGACGGGGGAGACGGTCGAGCCCGAGGGGGATTCGATTCCCATTCCCGTCCCGCTGGCCCGAGCATTCGAGGCCGGTGACGAGCTGACCCTGAAGGTCTCGGCCTCGATCTTCGCCTGTGCCGAGGTCGGCGGCTTCTGCACGGTGAAGCAGTATGCGTGGACCGTCCCCGTCCGGTTTGCCGAGGGAGGTGCCGAGGCCGTTCGCATCGCTCCGGAATCGACGGACGACCAGCCCTGATCGACGGCCAGTTCTGTGACGCCCCGTGGCAGAGGGAGGGAGGAGTGTCTGGCCGACCTCAGCCACTCACTCGGCGACGGGGCGATCGACGGATCAGCCGGGAATCGGACCGATCCCCGCCGCATTACCGCTCCGGTTGAGACAGCGGAGGCCCGGGGGTGACGGCGGGGTCCCAGGCGGTGAGGATCAGTCGGGCCCCACGATCAAGGTCGAACGATTCGGAGTAGACGACCTGCCCATCGCGGCGCATCGACAGCTCGTGGCGGCCGGCGGGGAGTTTGCAGACGATCGGCTCGTATCGGCGGTTCTCGATCCGGTAGACGATGCCACCGATGGCCACGTCAACCTCCGATTCCGCGACGTGGATCACCACCTCGCCGTTCGGGTCGCCGGCCTGATTGACCACCCAACCCAGGACGGAAACGCTGATGAGTCCGCTCATCATCGCCCGGGTGAAGGGGATCAGGAACGGGACCTTGATGACCAGTTCGGCGATGCTGGAAGAAACCACGATTCCGACTCCGGGGGGGAGGATGAGCGCTCGCCCTGGGGCGGGGCCCGCTTCGCACACTGGGGCGAGCGAAGGGGAACGGCGGCGGCTCAGGTTTCGGATGGAAAAAGGGGCGGGGTTGGGTTTCGCGAGCGAGGCAAGTGCGCCTCATGCCCAACAATGCGTGCGTTCAGGAGTGGTGGCAGGATAAACGCCACGCATGGCGAGTCTAGCCACTTCTCGGCCGAACGTCAAGACGCCGCACAACAAAGGTTCAACACGGTCGATTTCCTGAACGTGAAGGGGCGATGAAGGTTTGGCCTCGATACCTCGATGCAGGAACGTCGATGCGATGCGTGAAGCGGTGCCTTCGAGCGCCTTTGCGCCGCGCTCGGATCTGATCGGGATGGAATGGTGAACCGCGGGCCGGTTCGGTGATTTCTCCTGCGGGTTGGCGCGTGGTGGAGGGTGGTCGTAATGCTCCGAGGAGGCGGGGAAAGGAGGGGCTCGGACGATGCGCCGGGGTGGGCTTTGAACGCAAAGCCCCCTCTCCCCAACCCTCTCCCCACGAGCCGGGAGAAGGGCCGGAAGCGATCGGTCGGAGACGGTGGCGGATGCGGCACGCAGGGAGGTGGCCGAGGCGCGGACTCAGGGCATGCGGATGATCCGTGGTTCGTGTCATCTGGGATGAGCCGGGTGGTTTGGGGGCGTCAGGAGCGGCGAGCGGCGGCGGCCAGGGCACGGCGGGCGCGGCGATTCAAGGGGGCGGAGGCACCGGGAAGGGTCGCGAGGATCGAGACCGGGCGGAGAGACGAGCCGGATTTGGGTTCGTTTCGCGCCGGGGGGGTGGGCTCGGTGGGGGAAAGGGTGGGGGTGGAGTGGGGCTCCGAGAGAGGGGAGGAAGACTCGGCGCGGGGTCGGAGGCGGTCGGGTCGAGGGCCGGGAGGATGGCTCGGGGTCGAGCGGGAAGCGGTGGGAGCGTCGTGAGGGGCGAGGGATTGCAGACGGCGCAACTCGTTGAGGTGACGAGAGAACTGGCGACGCGCGTCGACGGCGTAGCGTTCGAGAAGGCGGAGGGCGGGCGGGTCGTCGGTGGCGAGGCCGAGCGCGGCGTCGGCCTGGGCGCGGTCGTCTCGGGCGTTGAGGTACGTTTCCAAGCGGGAGCGGAGGGCGGCGGTGGCCTGATGGATGAGGTCGAGGCCGGGGGCGGCGCTGGAGTCTTCGGGGTGGAGATCCCAGGGGCCGGAGCCGTCGCGGGCCGAGGGGGGAACGCCGAGGAGGTCGAGAGCGCGGTGCCAGGTGTCGCGGGTCCAGCCATCGGCTTGCGTGATGGCCTCGGTGATCTCGGCCCAGCGGTCGAGGAGCCAGAGCACGCCGTGCCTGGTCTGGAGCAACTGGGGCTGGATGCGGTCGGGGTGATGGAGCAATCGGGCGGCGAGGGTGGCGATGGCGGCGGCGCGGTCGTCGTCCCACGATTCGACGGCCCGATCGGCCTGCTCGGCCCGAGCGGCGCAGATCCGTGCCACGCAGGTATCGAGACGGACGGACTCGGCCACGAGCTGCTCGAAGAGCCATTGCTGCGCGGGGCCTTCGGGGCGGTAGTCGCCGCGCCACTGGTCGGTTCGTTCGGAAATCGCCTCGGCCATCTCGGCCGGCGGTCGGCTGCCAAGCTTCGAGAGGCCGTGCGTCTGGGCGTTCCGGCTCGATCGCGCCTTGCCCTCCCGCGATTTCGGGCCGGTGGACAACAGGGCGTTCAGGCGGTTGGCGATCGTCTGCGACAGGGAGGTGGCCATGATGACGGTGTTCCGAAAGGCGCCAGGATGCGAGGTCGACAGGTGGAACAGGGAGGGCGGCCTAAGCGGAGCCCCTGTCTGATAAGATCAGGAAATGGGGGCGGGTTAATTGCGTGATTCCGGGGAAAGCGGGAAAATTTTGCCGGGGATGGAACACGGTCTGTCGATCGGCCGTCGAGGTTTGCACGATTCGTTGAGCGAGGGTGAAGCGTTCAAGGTCAGGCCAACAGTCGGCCAGAGACCTCGTGCGGCTGCACCACCCTGCCGGAGATCATCGGCATGAACTCTCATGAGAATCTTGACGCCCCGCAAAGGCGTCCAGTGTTCCGCTTGAGTGTCCGGGTGCTGATGGGGCTCGTCCTGCTCATCGGGGGTTGCGGGGGCTGGTGGATCAACTCCGCCCGGATCCAGCGAGATGCGGTCAAGGAGATCGAACAGTCCAACGGCTTCGTTCGGTACGACTGGCAGGACACAAACGGCGCGCAGAATGGCTCCGTCAAGCCGGGTTGGGCCCCGAGCTGGCTGTTCGATCGACTCGGCCCCGACTTCTTCGGTTCGGTCGTGTTCGTCCATCTCAACGGTGCGACGGATGAGGATCTGCGTCTCATTGCACCACTTCGCCGGGTGAAGACGCTCAGCATTTTCACGGGCCCTCGCTTCTCCGATGAGGGTTTGAGGCACCTCGGCGGGATGAATCGCCTGGAGGTCCTGTCCCTCAGCGACGATCTGGCGATTCGCGACGCCGGCCTGGAGCACTTGAAGGGGCTCCCCCGCCTGCGAGAGCTCACCTTTGGTGGCGCTCGCGGCCCTTCCCGCCCTGAGGCCCCCGCCATCGGCGACGCCGGGCTGGAGTCCCTCGGCACGATTCGCAGCCTCCGAAAGGTCCATTTCCTGGCCGGGAATCCGACGATCACCGACGATGCTCTCAAGCGACTTCGGGAGAGAAGGCCGGAACTCGTCATCATTCGTTGAGCCGTGTCGGGTCCGACGGGTGGCCAGGGCTCATCGACGGATCGGGCGAAACTCTGTAGGATAGGCGTTTTCATGTCGATCGAGGCCAGGCCCTCTGACGGATCGAGGCTGGTCGGCTCCGTATGGGGGACGGACTGTGGAGATCGCGGCGGGGCGAACGGCTCGACAATCGCCCGCGCGGGGTCCGAGCTGTCCCAATTTCTGACCGCGCCCAGGACCGAGCTAGGCAGATGGCTGATCCCGACCCCGCTTCAACTCCTGACCGTCGCGCTGACTTCTTGATCTTCCGGTTGATGAACCAGTTGGCGACCCGGTGGGCGACGCCGGGCTCGGGGCGGGTGGGGGTGTGCAGCCCGCTGGTGGGGGTGGTGTCGGGGCTGGGGGCGGTCGCCTTTCTGCTGCTGCTGGATGCGGTGGTTCACGGGGTGCTGGGGGAGTGGATGGGCCTGCGGCCGCCGCCGACGGGTGAAGGGACACCGCACCCGATCGCGTATCCGGCGACCTGGTGGCTGGTATTGTTGATTCCGACCGTGGGCGGCCTGATCTCGGGCTTGATCGTCTTCACCTGGGCTCCCGAGGCCGAGGGGCATGGAACCGACGCGCTGATCCGCGCCTTCCACCGAGGCGGCGGCCAGATCCGGGGCCGAGTGCCCTTGATCAAGGGGCTCTCGTCGATCATCACCATCGGCTCGGGGGGGTCGGCCGGCTCGGAGGGGCCGATTGCCCAGGTCGGCGCCGGCTTCGGATCGTTGCTGGCCGGCGTGCTGAAGCTGACGCCCGACGAGCGCCGGCTCTTGATGCTCGCCGGCGCGGCCGGCGGGATCGGCGCCATCTTCCGGGCACCGCTGGGTGGGGCCTTATTTGCATGTGAAGTGCTGTACATGACGGCCGCGATGGAGTCGGCGGCGCTCTTGCCGTGTCTGGCCAGCGCGATCGTGGCGTATTCGACCTTTGCGGTATTCATCACCCCGAGGCCGATTTTCATCGTCCCGGACCTGGAGTTCCACGGCCTGCTGGAGCTGCCGCTGTTTGCCATGCTCGGGCTGGCCTGCGCGGGGGTCGGCTGGCTGTATGTGCGGGTCTTCTACGGGATGCGCGATCATCTGTTCCGCCCCTTGCCGCTGCCGAAGCACGTGAAACCGGCCATCGGTGGGTTGCTGCTGGGGATCATGGCGCTGGCCTTCCCGCAACTGATGACCGGCGGATACGGCTGGGTGCAGTGGGGGGCGATCGGCCTGCCGCCCTCGCTGGTGCTGCCCGGAGAGTCGGTCTTCGACCCCGGCATGGGCGTGTGGTTGCTGCTGAGCCTGGCGTTGTTGAAGACGGCGGCCACCGGTCTGACGATCAGCTCGGGCGGCAGCGGCGGCGTGTTCGGCCCGTCGATCTTCATCGGCGGCATGCTCGGCGGGGCGCTGGGCCAACTGCTCGACGCCGCTTTGCCGACCTGGGATCTGAACCCCGCCGCCTTCGCACTGGTGGGGATGGGGGGCTTCTTCGCGGGGGTGTCGAAGGCACCGCTGGCCTCGATCGTGCTGGTGTGCGAGATGAGCGGATCGTACAGCCTGCTCGTCCCCTTGATGCTTGTGTGCGGGCTCAATGTCGGGCTCTCTCGCCACTGGACGATCTACGAGGAGCAGGTCGCCTCGCCGGTCGACAGCCCGGCGCACCAGGGAGACTTTGTGGTCGACGTGCTGGAGCGGCTCCGGGTCGACCAGGTGCGCGTTCGTACCGAGGGGCTGGAGATCGTGCCCGAGGCCACTCCGTTTAGCCAGGTCGTGCGCCGGGTGGCTCGGTCGAGCGAGACCCTTTTCCCGGTGGTCGACGACGAGGGGTTGCTCACCGGCATTTTCTCGCTGCGAGACGTTCGCCTTGCCCTGCTGGGCACGGGGAACCTCGGCGCGCTGGTGGTTGCCGACGACATCGCCCGATCTCCCATGACCGTCACCCCTGAAGACGACCTGCACACCGCGCTGAAGCGGATGACCGAGCTGAACGTGGACGAGTTGCCCGTCGTCCCCGCCGACGGCCCGAACCGGCTGATCGGCCTGCTCGGCCGCAAGGATCTGGTGAGGGCCTACACCGCCCAGATCGAGGCCCTTCGCGCTCCCGCCGAGCCGACCGCGGCCTGAATCCGGTTCTGTGGGTTTGGATCACGCCTGTTGCAGCTTCGAAGCCCGGAGCACGGGGGGCGTTCTCCGTCCTTGCAGGACTTGCCATTGTGAAAAGGCCATTGTTCAGAAACCTCTTGATTCCAGAGAGACATTCCTCTGTTCTGCGGCAAGCCGGGGACTCCTGGTGTGCTGCGGATGACAAGGGCCCCTATCGATTGGGGATGAGTGATGGGTAAAGTGTGGAATGCTCAGTGATGGATCTGGCGGCGGATTGCCCTTCAGGCCTGGGAGAAAGGCAGATCGATGAACAAGCGTTTTCCGATCGAATTTCCTTCAAGGAGTCGGCGGCTCGCGGTCCTCTCGGTGGGACTCTTGGTGGTTACGCTCACTGGTCTGGCCCAGGCTCAGGAGGGGAGCGGCGACGGTTCGACAGCCAAGGTGATGTCTCCGGCCGCCAGGGCCTTCTGGGATTCCGAACTGGCGGGAAGGCTCGGCAATTGGCTGGCGAAGCGGCTGGAGCAGACGCCTTCCGAGCAACGACCAGAATGGATGTTAATGCTTACAGACATTCTCCGGGGAAGTCAGCTCAACGCGTCCGACGGCTGGTTCCGACGCCCTACGGGGGGCTCTCGATTCTCCTGGACGGAAGTCCGCAGCCGCCTTGACATGAACAACGACGGATTTGTTTCTCAAGAGGAGTGGCCCGGCACGGCTGATGACTTCATCGCCGTGGACCGAACCGGCGACGGGCTGATTACCAGAGATGACTTTGATTGGTCGGAACATGCGCTGGCCGGGGGGCCGGGTACGGCCCTGTTTTATCTGGCCGATACCGATGGGAACGGGAAGGTGGGTCGGGCCGAGTTCCTCGCGCTGTTCGAGCGGCTGGACCGGGGGGATCTCGGCTTCCTGTCGCGAGATGAGCTGAAGGGCGTTTTCAATCAGGGGACGTTCAATCGCTTGATGATGGAACCGGGGATCAAGGGAGAAGGGCTGCCGCCTTCACCGGAGGGGCCGAGCAAGTCGACCCTGATTCGTGGTCTGTTCACGCAGGAAATCGGGTCGCTCTGGCCTGGACCTGGCATCGGCGATGTCGCGCCCGACTTCACCCTGGGTTCGGTGGATGGGGACCGCGACGTGACGCTCTCGGCCTACCGCGAACGGCTGGACAAGCCGGTCGTCTTGATCTTTGGTAACTTCACGTGCGGCCCGTTCCGGAGCCAGGCCGGGAACATCGAGAAGCTTTTCCGCCGATACCGGGACCGGGCCGGTTTCCTGCTTGTCTACGTCCGAGAGGCACACCCGACGGACGGTTGGCATATGTTCGACAATTTCCGACAGGGCTACACCCTTCCCCAGCCGACCGACGACGCCGGCCGGGTGGAGGTGGCCCGCCTCTGCCAGCGGACGCTCGACCTGGGGATGCCGATGGTTGTCGACTCGATCGAGGACCCGGTGGGAACGCTCTATAGTGGGATGCCTGCGCGACTCTACCTGATCGATCGCGAGGGCCTGGTCGCCTTCAAGAGTGGCCGGGGCCCCTTCGGGTTCAAGCCGGCCGAGCTGGAGCAGGCGCTGGCCTTGCTGTTGATGGAAGAAGCCCAGGCCCATTCCCAGATCGACGACGAGGCCGGCGCCCAGGAGACTCGGTGACCCGGGCGATCCATCAACCCGATTGAACGCTCGATCCGAACGCGATTCGTGGGTTTCTCGCTCAGATCTTGTTCGCGGGTTGGTCCGGACACGGCGGGATGGTGTCCGAACCAACCGGACTGCGGAAGGTTACGAGGGGGAGCCGGGGGTGATGGGTTTGGGTTCGGAGCGGGGCCAAAAGAGGAGGAGGACAAGGCAGCCGACCATCGGCACGAGGCCGACGATGACGAGGCCGAGGCCGTAGCTGCGGGTCTGCTCGATGAGGCTGCCGATGCGGATCTGCCAGAGGCTGGAGGCGACCCAGCCCCAGGCGGCGAGGCCGCCGGAAAGGATGCCCATGCGGCGGGCGGAAAGTTCCTGGGTGAAGGCGTAGTAGTAAGGGTGGAGGCCGAGGATTCCGGCTCCGGCGATGAGGAGGAGGGCGACCATGAGGGCACCATCGCCGGCAAAGGGGACGAGCGAGGCACCCAGGGCGAGCAGGGAGAAAAGGAGGTAGCCGAGGCGTCGAGCGCTGGAGACGCGCCAGCCTCGGAGGGCGAGGCGGGCCACGAGGAGGCCGGAGAGGATGCAGCCGACATCGGCGACGATGAAGTATGCAGACATGATACCTCGGGTGGCGAACTTGCCGTAGCCGTGGTAGTCCTGCAGGAACAGGCCGAGCCAGGCGCGGAGGAACTGCCAGCTAATGGTCAGGGAGGCGATGACCACGACGAGGACGGCGAGCCGGCGCAGGAGGATGCCGCGATCGCCGGGGGTCGGTATCGGGTCACTGGAGTAGCCGTGAGGCAGGCGCAGTTGCTGGTCTCGGATCGCAAAACCCCACAGAGGGACCCAGGCGAGGCCGACGAGACCAATGGACCAGAACGGGAATTCCCAGGAGAATCCCGACCGTTCGGCCGCCTCGATGTAGAGGGGGACGGCGACCGCGCCGATGGAGGCGCCGCTTTGAAGGATGCCGTTGCCCAGGGCGAGCCCCTGCGGGGGAAGGACGGCGCGGACCGTCAAGAGGGCACAGGGCCAGTGGCCGGCCTCGAAGACGCCGAGCACGACCCGGCAGAGGAGGAGCCAGCGATAGGTGCCGGTGCCGGGGGAGTCGCCGGGCGTCTCGAACCAATCGGTGATCCAGGGCTGGCCGGCGCCGGCCGTGGCGATGCCGGCAATCGACCAGCCGATCAGGACGATCGGGTAAAGCCAGCGCGGTCCCCAGCGGTCGGCGAGGAGGCCGAAGAAGATCGAGCCGAAGGCGAAGGCGTAGCCAAAGCACCCTTCGATCATGCCGACACGGCTCTCGGTCAGCGCGAACTCGTTTTTGAGCGTGGGGAGCGTGACGGCCAGGGCCTGCCGGTCCATGTAGTTGAGCATGGTGGCCAGCAGGAGGACGCCACAGATGAGCCAAACGCGAGCGCCGAGCGCGGGAGGAGTTAGAGATTCCACGAGTCACCTGACCAGTTGATCATACGTTGGAGATAACGGCTCACTCCCTCGGCGAAGACGCGGAACAGGGCCTCGCCTTTTTCCGCCGAGGCAACGGCCGGGTGGCCGATGTGCCCCATCGGACTGCGATCGCGCATGGTCCAGCCGCGAGAGGCGGGCGAGGCTCCGGCGCCGAAGGGGACCTCGGGAACGTCGCGATAATTGGGGGAAACCAGGTCGGGATGAAGGGCGAGCATCATGGAGGTTTCCCACTCGCAGGCGTGGCCCATGGCCGTCTGAGAAAGGCCGGCGATGGACGAGGAGGGGTCGGCGCTCTCCCAGTAGGTGAGGGAGGTGAGCAGCAGGTCGTCGCGATCGCGGTGCGTTTGCCGGAGTTCGAAGATCACCTGCTGCGAGGGGACGATGTTGCCGCCGTGACCGTTGAGAAACGCGATCCGCCGGAAGCCGTGCACGAGGAGGTTCTCGGCAAGATCGCGGAGCAGGTCGAGATAGAGCCTCGGGGTTGCGGAAAGGGTTCCAGGCATATCGAGATGATGATGCGAGTTCCCCAGCCATTGCAACGGGGCAAAGAGGACCTCGTTGGCGACGGGGGTTTCCTTCACGCGGCGCAGGACCTCGCCGAGGAGCATGCTATCGGTGAAGACGGGCATGTGATGCCCGTGCTGTTCAAGCGCGGCGATGGGGAAGACGACGGGGGTGTTTCGGTCGAGGGCGGCCACGGCGGGCCAGTTCAGTTCCATCAGATCCATTGCGGCGGCCTCTCGGCACCTGCGTTGCGCAACAAAGTTCAAAGAGTTTACGGAGCCGCGTTTGCGTGTGCCAGAGACTTGAGCCGTGGGGGGAAAAATCGAGAGTGGCCGGGGCCGAGGGGGATCGTCGAGACCGAGAATCGCGCCCACGATTGCGGATGATCTCGGCGGGGGATGGGGCCAGGACGCAGGGCCGTTCGTGCCAGATGCAGCCCCCCTAACCCGCCTGACGGCCACCCGCCATTCGCCCTCTGGTCGGGGCGGCCGCCGCCTGGCGAGGGTTCTCCCCAAGAGGATGGTCCGGACGCGTCAGAATCGGTCGGCCGAGACGGCCTCGCCTCCCGCCCGTGTCGAGAGGAAGCTGAAGATGCGAGGGTCGACTGATTCCTTGATGAACCGGACCGAGCCGTCGCAGAAGAGGAAATTGCAGCCGCCGGGATGGAGGCTCCAGTAGTCGTCGGCTCCGGCCCCCTTGTGATTGGGGGCGTCGACCCAACGCTGGTCGGGAGACGGGCCGGTGTGCGAGAGGACCATCACGTTGGCCGTCTCGCACTCCTGCACTCTCCACTCGGGGTTGGTGCAGACCTCGGCGTAGGGGATGACGCCGACCCAGGTGGCATCGGCGACGTTTCGAGAACGCTCGCCCGCCATCAGCGTCGTACTGGTCCCGTCCCTGATGTCGCGGACGCCGATGCGGCTGTTACGGTAGAAGACGCCGTTATTCTGGGACGGGAACTCTTCGATCTCCCACTGGCCAGCCGAGGCGACGTACTGGCCGGCAGAGAGGTCGGTGACGAGCGATACCCCCGAGGCATCGCGGAGGGTGACCGGGCCATCCCGCCCCGTCGAACTCGGACAGAGGAAGCCTGAGAGGTTCACGGTGCGAACCGTCTGAGACGCCGACACCGTGATGGGACGGCTGAAATTGACCGTGTTGTACAGCGCCGGTTGTTCCAGGTTGTTGAGCAGCATCGTTCCCCACCCCCAGCCGGGACCGGTTTCGGGGCTGTTGGGATTGGGCGTCTCGGTCCCGGTGATGTAACCGGGCGGAAAGGTGCCTTGCGTCGCGTGATAGTTGTGCATTGCCAGGCCGATCTGCTTCAGGTGGTTCGAGCACTGCATGCGGCGGGCCGCCTCTCGGGCCGACTGGACGGCCGGGAGCAAGAGGGCGATGAGCACACCGATGATGGCGATGACCACAAGCAGTTCAATCAGCGTGAAGGCGCGAACGGGTCGGAAACTCGGCGAGAAACGCATGAAATATGGCTCCTGTCTTGATGGTTCGATTCGCGACGAGGAAGGAGTGGTCGGGCATGCCTCTCGAAGGGGCGGATGACCGGCCGGAATCGTTTCCGCACGCGACCTCAACACAGGAAGGATTGGAGCCAAGCGAACCAAAGGCCTGGCGGGTCTTGCGGCCACCAGACCCGTTCTCGCAGGAAATGGACCTCGAAGCGAGTGAGCCTCGAAGCGACGGGTGGGGGGAGGAAGAGCGGGTCGGCGGAGAGTGGACGTTCGACAACGCGGCCGCCATGAACCGCGGCCAGTGTCCCGACCCCGGAATCGTCGCCGACGCCGCCATCGGGCGATTCAAGGTCAACCGAATGGAAGAAGCCCGCAAGGATGCGAGCCAGATCGGACGCGGCCTCGGCCTGCCGAAGCGGTGTGCCGGTGATCGTGGCGATCAGGGTGAATAGGACTGCCCACCGGCGCATCCGAAGCCCTCCTCAGATAGGTTTATTGTGAGAATCAGGCTCTTTTGCTGTCAAGCGGCGGGTTCGTTTCTCGGCCGTTCACCCAGGCTCACAAAAAATGTTCATCTTTTGCAATCCGCATCGCGTCCGCGAAGTCGAACCTCGGCCATCGCGGAGCGTCTTCGGAGACTCGACGCGCCCCACGAAGGGTGGAGAGCCACACCGCGGACCCGACGGAACGCATTCGGGTCGCGGAGGGATCAGCGGGGGGCGTTGAGGGCATCGGCGAGGGCGGCGCGGAGGAGAGGCTCGGCACCGGGGGCGACCCAGCACCATTCGGAGAGGTTGGTGTCGGATTCGGAGACGGCCTGGTCGGTGGGGATGTAGCCGGGGGCGCATTCGCCGTAACCAAGGGCCATGATGAACTGGTCGGGGCGAAGCTGCTGGGCGAGGAGCTGGTATTCGACGTAGGCTTCGCCGGGGAGAAGGACGAGCTGGGCGGGGCCGAAGTCGATGGCGGGCAGGTCGATCGGGCGTCCGGCGTCGGAGCGTTTGCGCCAGCTCAGGCCGAGGGCGGCGAGGCACTGGCCGAAGGGTTTCGGGTCGTGTTTGAGGCGATCGAGGAGAGCCTCGGGGGTGAAGGCGTCGGTGGATCGGGGAGGGAGGTTGAGGGGGACGGATCGGAAGGAGACGCGTTCGAGGGGAGAACGCTGGGTGGACTGCCAGGAGGCGATCATGGCGCGGTGGAGGCGATCGGCGAGGATGTCGCGGTATTCGGGGGAGCCGTCGTTATATTTGCCGGCGGTGACGTTGCCGCTGCATCCAGAGAAATACATCTGAAAAATGGTAGGATCGTCTGCCTGGCGGCGGGTGCGGGCAAGGCCGACGAAATCGCTGGAAACGGCGCCGCGGCCGTAGGTACTCATGGGGTGGACGGCGTAGGAATGCAAGGCGGCGAGGGGTTGATCGTCGTCCCAGAAGCTAAGGGTGCGCAAGAGGGGATCGATGATTCCCTCGGGCTGGGCCTGGGCGTAGGGGTCGCGGGTCGCGCTGCCTCGGGAAAAGGAGGGCTGGCCGTCGGGGAGGAGGTAGCGGCGGTTGGAGGCGACCCGATCGACCGGGGCGCTACCGAGGCCGATTTCGGTGACACGACGGGCGGAGGGAAGGCTTGCCCTCAGATCGGCGGCGACCTTCTGAACCGCATGTTCATGAAAGTCGAGGTCGCAGACGCTCCCTTGTGCCCCGTGAGCGAGGAGGAGGCGCTCGGCTTCCAGATCGACGACGGGGGCGTCGTGCTGGTGGATGCTGTTGACAAGGACGCGCTCGGGGGTGGTGCCGGCGGCCTCGGCCAGGAGGGAGCGCCAGCGATCGAAGGCGTCGTTGCGGATCTCGCACCAATCGACGGCGACGACGACCAGGGGGTGATCGAGGCCGAGCAGCACGATGCCTCGGGCGAGCAGTGGGTCGCGAATTTCGGAGGCGGGCTCGACCCCGCCGCCCATGCAGGGGTGGCCGAGAGGGATGGTGACATCAGTCGAGAAGGTGGCGAGGCGGAAGCCCTGGGCGGGGGATGATCCCCGGGCGGTTCCGGCCAGGCTCCCGGCAAGGGCGGCAAGACCGCCGAGGGCGGTGCGACGTGTGATGGAGAGGTTGATGTTCATGTCATTCTTTCAGGCAATCAATTTGAATGCAAGGGGGGGGCAGCAACGCCGCAAGAGGCTTTTGTCCGGACCTAGCCTGTCGAACCCGCCAGGCGATTCCCGGCGCCTCGTGTCTCTGCGCGACCCGCCGGGTGGGGGAGCTTCGATGTTTCCCATCAAGAAGGAATCCGATTCCAGGCGGGAGCAGGCCGTGCGTCGACCTCGATCCAGGAGCGGAAGACGTTGTCATCGACGTTCCGACCGCTGAGGACGACGACAAGGTCGCCGGACGTGCCCAGGTCGACCCGGCGATCGAGCAAGGCCGCCACGCCGATCGCCCCAGAGGGCTCGACCCGGAGGCCGTGCTGGTCGTACAGCCATCGCATGGCGACGCGGGTGGCGAGGTCGGGCAAGGCGACCGCACGGGTCACGAGGCGCTGGAGGATCGGCCAGTTGTGCTCCCCCACGTCGTAGGAGAGCAGTCCGTCGCAGATGCTCCGGGGGTGGTCGAGGCGGACCCGTCGCCCGAGTTCGAGCGATTGCCGGAAGTCGTCGGCCTCAGAAGGCTCGACCGAGACGATCTGGCTTGAGGGGAAGCCATCGGCGATCCCCAGCGCCATGCCGGCCATCAGGCCCCCGCCGCTGACCGGACAGAGGAACGTCGAGAGGTCGCGCCCCTCATGCTTCAAGGCCCGAACGATCTCCAGGGCGCCGACCCCGTTGCCCGCGATGATGTGGGGATCGTCGTAGGGGGATGCCTGGATGGCTCCTTCGGTCTGGGCGATCGCGCGGGTCAGGCGATCGCGTTCGCCCGTCTCGTGGTCTCGGGAGATGTCGTAGGTCTGGATCTCGGCACCGAAGGCTCGGGTCTTTTCGAACTTCACGCGGGGGGCCGTTTCGGGCATGACGACGATGACCCGTCGGCCGAAGCAGAGGCCCGCGAAGGCGATTCCCGAGGCGAAGTTGCCGGACGAATGGGCCACCACGGGCCGATCCCCGATCTCATCGAGGTGGTGTGCCATCCAGTTCAAGGCGCCGAGGAGCTTGAACGACCCGGACGGCATCCAGCCGAAATCCTTCAGCCAGACCCGGCGATCGGAGGGCAGCCCAAGCTCGCGCTCCAGGGGGTACGACCGGATCAAGGGAGCCGGCGAGACGAACGGCCGCACCAGAGGTTCGGCGGCGAGGACCGCGTCGATCGAGATCTCGGGGAGAACCATGATCCATCCTCGAACATGGCACGATCAGTTCAGGCAAGAATCCCCTGGATCGGCCGACCGAGGCAGAGGGCGAGCGGGCGGCCGAGGGTATCGACCAGCTCAAGCTCGGGATCGACGCCGAGGCAGTGGTAGATGGTGGCGGCGATGTCGGCAGGGGTGACGGCGTCTCGGGAAGGGTAGGCAGCCCAGCGATCGGAGGCGCCATACACGGTCCCGCCACGGATGCCGGCGCCGGCGAGCACGGTGCTGAAGCAGTGGGCCCAGTGGTCGCGGCCGTCGCGGCCGGCACCGGCGCCGCCGACGACGGACTGGCCGACCTTGGGGGTGCGGCCGAACTCGCCAGTCCAGACGACGAGCGTTTCGTCGAGCAGGCCGCGGGCCTCCAGGTCGTCGAGCAACGCGGAAAAGGCCTGATCGGCCGGGGGCATGAGGCGGTCTTTGAGGTCGATGAAGTTGCGGTTGTGGGTGTCCCAGTAGACGCTGACGTTGGTGATGCCGTCGTTCTGCCAGAAAACGGTCGTCAAGGGCACCCCGGCCTCGACGAGGCGGCGGGCCTGCAAGACGGCCTGGCCGTGGGCGTGCATGCCGTAGCGTTGGCGGAGGCGCGGGTCTTCCTGGGTGAGATCGAACGCATCGAGCGCGCGACGGTCGGTGAGGAGGGCGTGGGCGCGCTCGTAATGGGAGGACATGGCATCGACCTGGGGGGACTGCTCCAGGTGCCGGGCCTGCTGCTCGACGAGCTGGAGGAGCCCCTGCCGGACGTCACGCCGGGTGGGGCCGACCTCGGCGGGGAGGCGGAAGTCGCCGACGTCGTAATCGGGGAGGCTGGGGTCGTGGTCGATCGAGAACGGATTGAGAGCGGGCCCGAGCCAGCCGGCCCCCTGGCCGTGGCTCTGCTCGACGAATCGAGGAGCGCCGTCGGTGCTGACGGGCATGAACTGGACGTACGGAGGCAACGGAGAGCGGCGCTTGAAGTGGTCGATGTGTTCCAGCACCGCGCCGTAGTGGGGCCAGTCCTCGTTCATCGGGCCGCCGCCGGGGCGAGGGATGGGGCGGCCGGTGAGGAGTTCGTGGGTAGCGGTGGTGTGGTTGACATCGCGGTGGTGGACCGAGCGAATGACGGCGAGCTTGTCGCAACGGGTGGCCAGGCGGGGGAAGTGCTCGGAGATTAGGAGGCCGGGGACGTTGGTCTCAATCGGCTTAAATTCGCCGCGCACCTGCTCGGGGGCGTCGGGCTTCAGGTCCCAGGTTTCCTGCTGCGCGGGGCCGCCCCACATGAACAGGAGGATGCACGCCTTGGCCTTGCCGAAGCTCGACGGCGGAGCCATCACGCTGGCCGATCGGGCCTGGGCGTTGAGCAAGGTGGGCAGGTTCATGCCGAGTAGGCCCAGGCCGCCGGCGCGGAGGAACTCGCGGCGAGAGCGTTGCAGGCCCGATCGGAAGGAACCGCAACCTCGATTGACTCCCCGCATCATGCAGCCCTCCCTTGATTCTGTGACTCGTCGCCCCCCGTTCGACCCGACCGACCCAGAACCCGCCGCGCTCCGGAGGGGAGATCAACATCAGTTTAACCTATCCGATCCGGACGGGTGTGAGCAAGGCGGGCCTTTCCATCGATAGGGCGATTGCAAGGCGGTTCCGTTGGGTGCCGTCGCGTCGTCGAAGATGCACCGCCGGGCTTCGAGAGCGGATGGGTGCGTCTTCGACGACGCGACGGTACCCGACTACAACCTCTTCCACTCAATAATGGTGGGTTTTTGCTGGGTGGCCCCGGTTGCTCGTCAACCGGGGTCGCGGAGCGACGAGCAGTCTCGGTGGGGCCTCCCGTCGCCTCTCGCGGCTGCGCCGCCCCGGTTGGCGAGCAACCGGGGCCACCCAAGGCAAAGAGGCGACACAGCATTTTCGGATGGAAGGTCTACTCCAAGCACGTTGCAATCGTTCTGGTTAGCTCTGGAGCGCGGTGATGAGATCGACGAGGGCTTTCTTGCCGTCGGCGAAGTACATCAGGGTGTTGTCGGCGGCGAAAAGGGGGTTCGGGATGCCGGCGAAGCCGGGGGAAAGGGAGCGTTTGATGACGATGACGGTGCGGGCCTTGTCGACGTCGAGAATCGGCATGCCGGCGATGGGGCCGGTGGGGTCGGTGCGGGCGTCGGGGTTCACGACGTCGTTGGCGCCGATGACGATGGCCACGTCGGTCTGCTCGAACTGGGGGTTGGCTTCCTCCATCGTAAGAAGCTTTTCGTAGGGGATGTCAGCCTCGGCGAGCAGGACGTTCATGTGGCCGGGCATGCGGCCGGCGACGGGGTGGATGGCGAAATCGACCCGCACGCCGCGCGATTCGAGCAGGTTGGCCAGGTCGCGCACCGAGTGCTGGGCCTGGCTGACAGCCAGACCGTAGCCGGGGACGATCATCACCCGCTGGGCGATTTCGAGGATCATGGCGATTTCTTCGGGACCGGCCGACTTGACCCGACCGGCGTAGACCTCGTCCCCC
Source organism: Tautonia marina (assembly GCF_009177065.1). Taxonomy (NCBI): domain Bacteria; kingdom Pseudomonadati; phylum Planctomycetota; class Planctomycetia; order Isosphaerales; family Isosphaeraceae; genus Tautonia; species Tautonia marina. The sequence goes on along the minus strand of NZ_WEZF01000026.1, from coordinate 39,837 downwards.
TTGCCGCCGCCGGGCTGAGATGCGACCGCGCCGACGCCACCAAAGAGGACGTTGGTCAGCGATCGGTTCATGGCGTCGCACATGATCCGGGTGAGAATCAGGCCCGAGGCGCCGACGAGCGACCCGGCAATGATGAGCATGGTGTTGTTCAGGACGAACCCGGTGGCGCAGGCGGCCAGGCCGGAGTACGAGTTCAACAGCGCGATCACCACCGGCATGTCGGCCCCGCCGATCGGGATGACGGCCAGCACGCCGAGCGCTGAGGCGACGAGAACCAGCCCCCAGTAGGCGAGCGGTTGGTCGGGCTGGACGGCCACCATCGCGGCCAGGCCGAGGGTGGCGATCAGGAGCAAAGCGTTGACGACGTGACGGCCGGGAAAGAGGATCGGGTTGCCCGAGATCAACTCTTGCAGCTTGGCGAAGGCAATGAAGCTGCCAGAGAGGGTGACGGCACCGATCAGGCCCGAAACGGCGGTGGCAATCGTGAGCTGGTAGGTCACCTCGCGCTCGGTCAGGCCGACCGCCTCAACCAGGGCGGCGCCGGCGACGAGAATCGACGCACCACCGCCGAAGCCGTTCAGGACGGCGACGAGCTGCGGCATGGCGGTCATCGGAATACGAACGGCCAGGACGGCGCCGACGAGCGAGCCGAGAGCGAGCCCGACGAGGATGCCGCCGAAGCCGATGATTTCCTGATTGAGCAAGGTTACGACGACGGCAATGAGCATGCCCGTCGCGCCCAGCAGGTTGCCGCGGACGGCGGTTCGGGGGTGGCTCAGCCCTTTCAGGCCCAGGATGAACAGGGCCGAGGCGACGAGGTAGGCGAGATTGATGAGCGATGTGGACACGGTTCAGCTCTTCCGTCGAAACATCCCGAGGATGCGATGGGTGACGAGGAATCCGCCCACCACGTTGATCGTTGCCAGGGCCACGGCCAGCACGCCCAGCACGGAGGTCAGGGTCGAATACTGCAAGCCCGCCGAGAGAATCGCCCCGACCAGGGTGATCCCTGAGATAGCGTTCGACCCGGACATCAACGGGGTGTGCAAGGTGGGGGGAACCTTCGTGATGACCTCGAAGCCCACAAAGAGGGCGAGCACGAAGATCGTCAGGGAGAAGACAAGCAGTTCCATCGAATCACGATCTCCCTGAGTCGCCGGGGACTTCCGAAGGGATGCCGAGGGCCTCAAGGACCCGAGGGTGGACGACCTTGCCGCCTCGGGCGATGAGGGTCTCGCGGGTGATCTCGTCGGACGAATCCATCGCGAGCTGACCGTCTTTCAACAGGTGAAGGAGCAAGGTGGTGATGTTGCTCGAATACATCTGGCTGGCGTGATACGGAACGGTGCCGGCCAGGTTGACCGCGCCGACGATGCTGACGCCGTGGGTGGTGACGACCTCACCGGCCCGGCTCAGCTCGCAGTTGCCGCCGCGTTCGGCGGCCAGATCGATGATGACCGAGCCGGGGGTCATGGCCTCGACCATGTCGGCGGTGACCAGGACCGGAGCCTTGCGGCCGGGAACGTTGGCGGTGGTGATTACGACGTCGCTTTCGGCCACAACCCTGGCCATCAGTTCGCGCTGGCGGCGGAGGAAGTCTTCGCCCTGGGCCTTGGCGTAGCCGCCGGTGTCTTCGGCGTCGCCGGATTCGAGAGGAAGCTCGACGAACTTGGCGCCGAGGCTCTGAACCTGTTCCTTGACCGCGGGCCGAACGTCGAAGGCTGAGACAACCGCTCCCATGCGACGGGCCGTGGCGATGGCCTGGAGCCCGGCCACGCCGACGCCCAGAACCAGGACTCGGGCGGGAGAGATGGTGCCCGCGGCGGTCATCATCATGGGGAACATACGGCGGAGCGTGTCGGCGGCGATCACGACGGCCTTGTAGCCGGCGACGGTGGCCATCGAGGACAGGGCGTCCATGCTTTGGGCGCGGGTGATCCGAGGGAGCATCTCGATGGCGAAGGCGGTGATGCCGGTCGCGGCCACCTCCTGGACGGTCTCGGGGGCTCCCAGCGCCCGGAAGAAGCCGAGGGCGATCTGGCCGGGGCGGTAGCGGGGCAAGTCGTCGCGTCCGCGATCCTGATTGGCCCCGAGGCCGAGCAAGTGCAGGAGGATGTCGGATCGGGCGAAGACCTCGTCTCGACTGGAGACGATGGTTGCCCCTTTTTGCTCGTAGGTGGGATCGGGGTAGCCCGCTTCGAACCCGGCGCCGGTCTCGACCAGGACCTCGCAACCGGCCTTCTTCAGCAAGGGCACCGACGCGGGGATGAGGGCCACGCGACGCTCCCCCGGGAAATTCTCCTTCACGACGCCGACGATCATGATTACTCCGCCTTCGAGTCCAGCAGTCCGTTCGAAGCCGTAAGCATCGCTGAATTGATCGAACGACTCAAGACCCCGCCGGAAAGACCACGGGGGAGCCTCGGCCCGTTGGGACCGGCGGCTCCCCGCGTGATGGGTCGAACCTGGGATGGCTCAAGGGAAGGTGATTATTCGGCGATGCCGAGTTCCTTGAGCTTCTTGGCGGTGTCGGTGCCGGCGTTCTCGGTGTTGATCTGGGAGTCGATGGCCTGGATGACGCCGTCCTTGTCGATGTAGAAGGTGACGCGGCGGGCGAGCGGGCGCTCGGGCATCAGGACGCCAAAGGCCTTGGCAACCGAAGCGTCGGGATCGCTCAAAATCGGGTAATCGGCGTTGAGCGACTGGGCGAAGCGGGTGTTCTCATCGACGGTGTCGGTGCTGGCGGTGAAGTAGGCGACGTTCAGGTCCTTGAGCTGGTCGCCCTGTTCGGCGTAGGCCGTGCACTGCTTGGTGCAGCCGCCGGTGAACGCCTTCGGGAACCAGGCGATGACGACGGCCTTCTTGCCTTTGAAGTCGGAGAGGGAATAGGTCTTGCCGTCCGACGCCTTCAGGGTGAAGTCGGGGGCCTTGTCGCCGACCTTCAAGCCTTCCTGAGCGGTGGCCGAAAGGGCGAGGCCGAGGGTCAGGCCGACGACGGCCAGAGCAGGGGCAAGGATGCGAGTCATGAGGAATCGACTCCCTGGAATGGGTGGGGTGCGATCGGGTGGAGGCAAAACGGGAGGAATGGCGTCCCTCGGAACGGGTGATTCCGAACGCGCCAGGCATTCTCGTCATAGCAAGCCGACGCGGGGGATTCAACCGGATGATCCTCGCAATTATCCCGATCAGGGTCGTTCTCGGAGGCTCGCTCGAAATGCCAGCGCGGGAGAACCCCCGCAACGTCGCCAGGCCGGAACGGGCTGTTCTTCTGGGATTCTCTGAATGGGGAGAGGTTCCGCGTGACGCACGCGAGATCAACACCCATCACGATCATTGATTGACATGGAGTTGGGGACCGCGTGTAAAGTGAATGGGTCGGCGATGCTCCGCAACATCTGGAACCGCGACGATGCAATCGCTTGAGCCAAAGACCAGAATCTCCCTCCTCCGGAAGCTGAGCGAACCTTCAAGCGACCCGGTCGAGTGGTCACAGTTCGTGAACTCCTATGGCCCGCTGGTCCTGAGCTGGTGTCGGGGCAAGGGGCTGCAGGAGCAGGACGCCCGGGATGTGGCGCAGGAGGTCTTCCTCTGCTTCGCCCGGCAGGCCACGCGATTCCGCTACGATCCGTCTCGGAAATTTCGGGGCTATCTGCGAAGGCTGACGCACGCGGCCTGGTGCGACTGGGTCGAGCGGCATCGCCCCTGGCACCGAGGAACGGGAGACACGGCGGTTGTCCGTCTGCTTGAGCGGATTGCCGATCGAGACGTGTCGGCAGCGTGCCGGGAGGCCGAGGTGGACCAGGAGCGGCTCGAACGGGCGATGCGACTCGTTCGGGCCCGGGTCGAGCCCCGTACCTGGGACGCCTTCCGACTGCTGGCGCTCGAAGGATTGTCTGGGGAGGAGGCGGCGGTTCGACTCGGCATGAAGCGGGGTTCGGCCTTCGCCGCGCGCTGCAAGGTTCAGCGGCTGATCAGGCTTGAGATCGCCCGGTTCGAGGCCGAGGGGAAGATCGAAGCGGGCGGCTTCGAGGCGTCGGGATGATCCCCGACGGTTCCGGAGGGTTGCGGGGATGGCTCGTGGGTCATCGGCCGGCCAGGGATTTCGGCAGTCGTTCCCGTTCCTCGTTGATCCAGGCTCGCAGGATCTCCGGATCGCGTCCCGGAGAGGTGGGGCCGGCGTCCCGAAGGGTGTCAAGCATCGCATCGGCCTCAAGGAGCAGGCGGGACGCCTCTTCGGATGCCCCCTGCTCAATCCGCGTGGTCGCGAGCCCGCAGAGGTGATCGATTACGAAGGCCGTGACGGCCGTGTCATCGGGCTGTCGGGCCAGGACGTCGCGGGAGAAGGCGAGGGCCTCGGCCTGAACGGTGGCGGCCTTCTCATAGTGTCCGAGGCGATGGTACGTACCCGCGAGGTTGGTGGCGGCCATCGCCCGGACAAAGAACTGGTCGGTGTTGCTGACGTCCTCCGGAGCGATCACCCTGGCGAGGCGGTAGGCGGCCTCGAAGTCAGGCATCGCGGCCTCGGGTCCGTTCTGCGTTTCCGAAGCCAGGGCGAGCCTCGTCGCCGATTCGACCAGCGATTGTCGAAAGGCAATGTCGTCGGGGGCCCGTTCGAGGACGATCATCCCTTCCTCGATGCAGCGTCGGCGGAGGCGATCGGCCTCGTCGAGGTCACCTTCGAGACCGCGAAGCTCGGCCAGCGTTTCGAGCATCTGCACCTCGCTGGCGATCCAGGGCGTTTCGGCGGAGTGCTCCTGAAAATAGCGGGCATAGGTTGAGGTGACCTCGGCGAGGTGCTTTGAGGAGATGCGGCGGAGCTCCGGTTGCGATGAGGCGTTCATCGTCCTGATCGCCTTGGCGGACGCTCCCATGCCCTCGGCCATGACCTGGAGCACACGGCGGGCGTGGTCGGCGCTGGCGCGGGCGTCGTTCTCGCGCTCGACGGCAAGAAGGCGGCGGTCCTCGGCGATGGAGCGGAGTCGCGCCTGCTCCCGAGCGACCAGCAGTCCGCCGACGGCCATTGTCAGCAGCAAGATGGCCACCGAACACACCAGGGCCGCTTGCTTCGGGTGCCGACGAGCCCGCCGGATCATCGATCGAACCGGACCGATCGGCCGGGCCTTGATCGGGAGACCGTCCAGGAATCGCTTGAGGTCGGCCGTCAGGTCGTCGGCCGACGCATAGCGGCGTTCGGGACGCTTTTCCAGGCAGGTGCGGCAGATGGTGTCCAGGTCGCGGGGGATCACGTCGTCGAGCCTGCGGGGCGGGACCGGATCACACTCGACGACCTGGCGGAGCGACTCGGCCTCATTGGCCGCCTGGAACGGGGGCCGACCGGTGAGCATGGCGTAGAGGGTCGCCCCCAGGGCGTAGATGTCGGCCGGCGGTCCGACCGGGCCGAGGGTCGTGTCGATCTGCTCGGGAGCCATGTAGCCGGGGGTCCCGATGGCGAGCCCCGTCGAGGTCAATCGGTCGTTCGAATCGACCTCCCGGGCCAGGCCGAAGTCGGTCAGCCGGGGAGAGCCGTCGGCAGCGAGCAGGACGTTGCGGGGCTTGATGTCGCGGTGGATGATCCCCTGCTCGTGGGCGGCGGCCAAGGCCAGTGCGAGGGTCCGGGCCAGCTCGGCGGCTTCTCGGGGCGGGAGCGGGCCGTGCTCCAGGCGATGGCTCAGGTCGCCCCCCTCGACCCACTCCATGACGATGGAGGGGAGGCCGTCGAACTCGCTGATGTCGTGGACCTTGACGATGTTCGGGTGATTGAGTCGGGCGAGTGCCCTCGCCTCGCGGAATGCTCGGGAGCGGGCCTTGGGTGCGAGTCGACCGGCGGACGAAAGGACCTTGATCGCCACCGACCGGTCCAGGCCCACCTGTCGGGCGCGGTACACGATCCCCATGCCACCCCGGCCGAGTTCTTCGAGTTCGTCGAATCCCGGCAGTGTTGGGAGCGTGGCCGGTTCCCGATCGGCATCTGATGCCTCCCAGCCGTCGATGCGTTCGAGCCGATCGAGCCACGACTGCGAGGGATCCTGATCGGGCTTCGCCGTCACCTCGGCCACCGACGGCCATTCGGCCAGCAGGGCGAGCCGATCGCGGCAGGTTTCGCACGCGTCGAGGTGCGCTTCCAGGTCGTTGCATTCCCGATCATCGACCTGGTCGGCCAGGAATCGTTCCCAGCGGCTCGGATCGGGGCAGGTGTCCGTTGGCTTCACGGTGTCCCTCCAAGGTTCTCGGAAACCTCCGGCACGGCCATCGGGCTCACCTGGCTCGTCGACGGATCTGGTTTTCAAGACTGGGATTTCGGGCGATCTGGGGCTGATCGCTACGTTGCATCCTGCCTGGGGCCCATTGGAACACATTCTAGTGCTTGGAAGTCTGTTCGAGGAGTGTCTCCGAAAATATTTATCGCCGCGGGTGCTAACTTTCGGCCCGGCACCCCCAAGAAGAGGAGAGGAGGGCCGTTCGACGGTCGCCGGTTGTAGATGGCGAGTTCTCCTCAGCCCGTGGCGCCCGAGGGCTCCCCGATTCAATCGCCCCTGCGCCTTCATGAAGCCCCAAACTCGGGAGAACATCCGATATGACCAGGATTCCCAGCCACCCGTTCTACTCGACCTCGGCTCTCGTCGTACTGGTCCTCGGCCTTTGGTCCTCGGCTGATTCCCACGCCAGGGCCGGTCTAGTGGTCTCCAACCTCAGCAACACACAGGATTCCGCGTGGAGGATCGGCAGTGGGTCGACGCTCCTAGATTCTCCAGTTGCCAATCAATTCACGACCGGCTCAGGGCCAGGTTGGATTCTGGACTCGGTCGTGCTTAATCTCGGAGTGTTTGAGACTCCCAGCGGGTCCGTGAGCGTTGCACTCTTCGCGGATCTCAGCGGTTTGCCAGGGACGACCCCTCTCGTGAGTTTTCTGGGCTCCAACCCAAGCTCATCGGCCGAGGAGATCACGTTCACGCCGCAGAACATGCTGCAGCTGTCCGCGAACACATCCTACTGGTTAATGGTTTCTGCGAATGTGAATGACAATTTCTTCTGGAATTTCACGGGCGATCCTAACCAAACGGGTCTGGCTGGCTGGTCAATCGGAGACACGTCCTATGCCGGGTATGGTACTGACGGCTGGACCGCGTTGGAAAATCCGTTCTCCGATCCCCGGAACGGCCCGGCTCCAATCCTATTCCAGGTGAATGCCACGGAGGTATCAGCGGTTCCTGAGCCTTCCACTCTGGCGATGGGCGGCATGGCTGTGGTGCTGATCGGGCTCGGCGCGTACCGGCAGCGACGCCGAAGCCGGAGTTGACGCGAGGGAGCCAACCCTCGATTCAACTTGAGCACCCCCTGCATCGTGGCCGGGGGTTCTCGCTTGAGCCGGGATCGGATCGTCGGCCCGGCATATCGCTTGATGTGACCACTCACGACACCTCATCATCCATGCGACAGGAAGGCGAGCCGCGTGAGCTCGCCACCCGTCGTGACCGCTTGAAACTCAGGAGCATCTTCCGATGAATCGACCAATGATGGCCGGGCTGGCCATGGTGCTGGCGCTGGTTGCCGGCTGCTCGAAGGAGGAAATCGAGGCGGACATGGACGCGGCCGGGCAGGCCGTGGAAGGTGCCGTCGACGGGACCCGCGACGCCGTAGGAAGTGCCGTCGACGGGACCCGCGACATGATGGGCGGGGCGGTCGAGGCGACCGGCAAGGCCATCGAAGACTCGGCCGATTCGGTCGGCGGCGCCGCCGAGGGCACCGTCGATGCCGTCGGCAAGGCGGCCGAGTCCGTCGGCCTGGAGGAGACGGGCCGGAAGATCGAGGACGCGGCCCCGGGGATCGGCGAGGAGGCCCGCTCCGACACCGACGCCGCCGGCAAGGCGGTCGAGGGGGCCGGCAAGGCGATCAGGGGCGAGCCCTCTGGAGAACCAGACAGCAACCGCTGAGAAAACCTGTCACCCGCCGTGGTGGCTCGACAACCGGGTGGCCTGGCCTGGCGCCGGGACAGGTCATCGGGTTGTCACCTGAATCGTTGCGTTCGTCATTCATTCCACCGACTCGTTCCCACTCCTCCCCAGACATCACCGTGAGGCACCCATGATCCGCTATGCGTTGATCTTCCTCGTCGTGGCCATCGTGGCCGCCGTCTTCGGGTTCGGCGGACTGGCGCAGGACGCGGCCTGGATCGCCAAGATCCTCTTTTTCATCTTCCTGGTCCTGTTCGTCGTCTCCTTGATCCTGGGCCGCAAGGGGCCGTCGACCGGGCTCTGAGCCTCGGGACTTCACGGAACGATGGGGCCTGGACCATGATCGAGGGCCACGATTACACGATCTATAGCAGCGGGCTGGGAGGCCGGGCGCGGATGTACGCGCTGCTGGCCCTGATCACCGCCTTCCTGACCCCGCTGGCCCAGCACGGGGTCCTGGTCCTGATTCGCCGCTACGGGGGAGACGACTGGGACCTCGCCGAGAAGGCCCTTTTCTTCGGCGGCTTCACGGCGCTGATTCTTTTCGGCGTCCTGATCAATCTCTTCGACGCCTATGTCTGGCGAACCGAGCTGGGGACGTGGATGTTCCGGCTGGCCGGGCTGCCGGCCCCGTCCGACCTCTCCGGGGAATACCACGGGACGATCGAGCTGTACTCGCCGTCGGAGTCGGGATCGGTCTTTCGCACGGGCTATTTCATGAAGATCTCCCAGACCTGGGAGCAGATCAGTGTGATGGTCGAGCGTGAGGCGGAGAGCGGCGGCCAGGTGCGGGTCCACAGCGATCTGGGGAGCCTCCACATCGGGATGATGGCCGAGCTGGTGACGCTCCGCTTCATGTACACGTTCGAGGAGAACCTGCCGCGGCGGGAAGGGGGCGGCATGATGGCTCGCCGCTTCTCCGGGGCGGCGACCTTCGAGTTCCGGCGGGACGGTGAGACCTGGAAGGTGATGGGTCACTTCTTCGATGACATCGGCCGGTCCGGCCAGGTGCGCCTGGAGCAAGGGTTGGCCGGAGCCTCGAATCAGGCCCCTAACGATCGCAGAGTCGAATCTCAGGACACTTCTGCGTAATTCCCTGGAACCTTTCTGGGGAACGATCGTATACTCGATGAACCAACGAATGAGGAACGACCCGCCGGTCCGTGGCTTTTGTCGGCGGCGCTTCACATTAAGTCCTTTCCGATTGAGTTGCGTCCGCCGACGCAGGAAGAGAATTCGCAATGGCAGCACGACCACCCCGCCGAGGCGGTGGCCCGCCTCCCCGCCGCGCCGGCTCGACGTCGGGCGCGGGTCCGCAATCGAACCGTAAACCCCGGCCCGCCGGCCTTCCGACCGGCCCGCGGCCGTCATCCGGCCCGCGACCGACGGCGGGTCCTCGTCGATCGTCGTCGGCAGGGCGTGGCCCGGCTCGATCCGGCGGGTCGAGCGAAGGAGATCGCCTGAATAAAGTGCTCGCGGCGGCCGGGCTCGGCTCGCGGAGAGCGGTGGAAGAACTGATTCTCCAGGGTCGCGTGCTGGTGGATGGCCAGGTCGTGCGCGATCTGGCCACGCGGGTCGATCCGACGCAGGCGACGATTACCGTCGATGGCGAGCGGATTCGCCAGGAAAAGATCGTTTATCTGGCCGTCTACAAGCCGAAGGGGTTTGTCACGACCAATTCCGACCCGTCCGGGCGGCCTCGGGTCATCGACATCGTGCCCGACTTGCCGCAACGGGTCTATCCGATCGGTCGGCTCGACGAGGACAGCACGGGCCTGATTCTCTTGACCAACGACGGGGAGCTGGCCAACCGGCTGGCGCACCCGAAGTTCGGGGTTGAGAAGGTGTATCGCGTGCTGGTCGCCGGCAAGCCAGGGCCGGAAGTGATTGACAAGCTGGTGGAAGGGGTCTGGCTTGCCGAAGGGAAGGCAAGGGCACGATCGGCCCGGTTCGTGAACGAGAAATCGAATCACGGCGAAGCCACGATGATCGAGCTGACCCTGGCCGAAGGGAAGAATCGCGAAGTGCGCCGGATGCTGGCGAAACTCGGCCACAAGGTCATGCGCTTGACTCGCGTTTCGGTCGGGCCGGTGACGCTCAAGGGGCTTTCGGCCGGTCAGTGGCGGTATCTGGAACCGGACGAGGTCGCAATGCTTCGCCGGGTTGCCTCCGGAGAGTCGCTCCGGCCCCGAGACGCCAAGCGTCGTGAGGCTCCTCGACGGAAATCCGAAGGGGGACCGGCCCCATCCGGCCCTCGGTCGGGCATGGGTCATCTGGTCGGATCGGCCGATGGTCCGAGGGGCAAGCGCCCCGGCGGCCCGCCGCGAGGCGGTCGGGATCGGGACCAGGGGGGAGGACGACCGGGAGGCGTTCCCCGGCGAGGGGCTGTCGGCTCGTTCGCCCCACCGCCGACCGGTGTGAAAGGGAAACGCCCGGCTTCGCTCGACGACGGGCCCGATGAGGTGTTGATTCCGCCGATCTTCAGCGGGAACTTCGACGGCCCTCCTCCGGCCGGACGACCGCCCCGGCCCGCCGGGCCTCGGTCGCGGCCACCGGCCGGTCGTCCGCCGGCCAGCGGCGGCCCGCCTCGGAGTCGAGGATCGGCGGGTGCTGGTCCCAAGCGTCGCAGTTCCGGAGGTCCTGGTGGCCCGCCGATTGGCGGCGGCGGCAATGGTCCCTCGGGCGGACGGCGCCCGGCGATCAAGCCACCCGGCCAGGTTGCCAAGCGTCGGCCGAAGCCGTTGCCGAAGTCGCGGCGGTCGAAGCCTGCGGGGGACGAGTGATCGGAGCGGAGGGGCGGGCGGAATCGAATCGTCGCGTTTCAAGTGATGGTTGCGAGCGAGTCGAGGCGACTGCCCCCCCTCACCCGGCCTGCGGCCACCCTCTCCCCCGCAAGCGAAGCGGCGGGTGAGGGTTGAGAGCGGTTGAACGCGGGAACCCGGCGTGACGGGTCGTCTTCCGGACTTGTTTCAAGGATCGCCCGGTGTTGGGAGGAAGTCGCCTGATGGATGCGGTGGTTCCGGCCTGTGCGGCGCATCGTTCGGTGGAGATCGTCGAGAATGTCCCGATCGCCAGGGGGACGTACCGCATCCGGCTGCTGGCCCCGGAGATGGCGCGTTGCATCATTCCGGGGCAGTTCTTGATGATCCGGCCGACGCGCCAGGGCTCGACCGACCCGTTCTTCGGTCGACCGTTCGCGTTGTATGACATTGTGCCAGGGCCTTCGGGAACTCCGGAAGCGATCGACATTGTTTACCTGGTGATCGGTCGAGGCACGGCCGCACTGACCGAGCGCCGGGCGGGGGAAACCGTGGAGGTCTGGGGGCCGCTCGGTAACGGCTTCGGCCCCCCTCCCGAGGACGGAGGCCCGGTGACGTTCGTGGCCGGGGGAATCGGGCAAACGCCGTTTCTCGCGCTCGGTCGATGGTGGACCGGCCGGCAATCGTACGGGGCCGAGCCGACCGGCTGGACGGGTCCGGTCGCGTCGTCGAGCGAGTTGCTTTACGGAGTGCGCACCGCGGAACTTGCCGCGGGGGTCGAGGACTTCGAGCGGGCCGGCATCCGCGTGGCACTGGCGACCGACGACGGATCAGCAGGCTTTCACGGGTTCGTGACGACCTTGCTGGAGCAGCGGTTGCAAGCGGGGCACCGGCCGAGCAAGCTTGTCGGGTGCGGGCCTCCGGCGATGCTCAGCGTGCTGGCGGGGATTGCCGATCGGGAAGGGATTCCGTGCGACGTGTCGCTTGAAAACCAGATGTCGTGCGGCTTCGGGGCCTGTTTTAGCTGCGTCGTGCCGATGCGACAGGCCGACGGCTCGACCGACCTGAAACGGGTGTGCGTGGAAGGGCCGATTGTGAGGGCGGCGGAGGTGGCCTGGCCGCTGGGCGGCGGGCATTGAGGGCGGCGGATTGATCGGCCAGTCTCCGCAATCCGATTCCCGACGACGGTGAGAGCGGTTCCACCGAGCTGAGAGGCCCCGATTGCTCACCAATCGGGGTCGCGCAGCGACGAGAGATGATCCCCCGCCTTCGGGACCTCTTGCGGCGGAGCCGCCCCGGTTGGCGAGTAACCGGGGCCACCCCAAACCCGGGAAGGTGTTCGTAAATACCGCCTCAGGAGCGGCTTCGGGAGCGGATCTGGTCGCGGAGGCGGGCGGCGCGTTCGTAGTCTTCGTGTTCGACCGCCTCGTCGAGCTGTTCGCGGAGGGTCTTGGGGACCTCGAAATGATGCCGGACCTCCCCTTCCAGGCGGCGGAGGCGCTCGATGTAGGCGACGGTCGGCGTTTCGAGTTCGCCCGGGGGGAGTTCGAGGGCCTCGAAGTCGTCGAGATCGTCCATTTCGAGGAGGGTCCGGGCGTGACGTTCGAGCCGGTCGATCCCCTCGCGGATGGCGTCGATTGCTTCCTCGGGGCTGGTCCGTTCCAGAGCGAGGGCGGCGGAGGCCTGAGTCCGGTCGAAAAGGATGCCGGCGCGAAGGCGCTCGTGACGCTCGACGTATTCGGGGGTCGGGCCGAAGTCGGCGATGAAATCCATCAGGTTGAGGCTGTGCTCGGCGTCGCGGAGGGCACGCTCGTAGTGCTGGAGCGTGAGGAAGGCGACACGGCGGTGGTAGAACTGCACGAGTTCGCGGTCGGCCTCGGCGCAGTGTTCGGGCGTCATCGACCATCCGACCGGGCCGGGATCGGCGGCGGCCTGTGATCGCCGACGCCTCCGGAATTTGGAGCGATGGCGGAGGTAGTCGAGGTAGGTCAAGAAGCCGCGAGGTCGTGCGCCGTCGGGTCGGCCGTCGAGTTCCATCTGAAGCACGCCAAGATCGACCCGGATCTGGAGGACGGTACGACCGTCGCGCGCCAGGATTTCTCGGGCTTCGACCTCGTCGAACTCGGGGTCGTAGGGCCAGCCCCGAAGGGCCTCGTCAATATCGCGCCGCATAATCGCTCCCGGTTCGGCGACTGGGAAAAATGGTCCGGGTCCGTGGGCGGGCGCTGGAGCGGTCCCAGAGGTATTATAGCGGATCGGCTCGCCGAGGGCACGGGCGGGGTCTCGTTGACAGGCGAAGGGCCTCGTCCGAGAATGCTCGCGGCCCTCGCAACGGCGGTCGCTTCGAGCCGTCCCGACTTCACGGAAACCGTCCTCATGTTCACGAGCCTCCCCGGATTGGCCCAGTCGATTGAACGCCTGATTGACGACACGCCGATCATCGACCCGCACACGCACATCCATTGCGATCGGCCGTCGGCCACCGACCTGACCGCCCTGTTCGGCTACCACTGGGTTCAGACCGAGCTGATCGCCGTCGGAATGCCGAAGGAGGACCTCGACCCAGCGTTGCCGACCGATGAACGCATCCGTCGGATGATTCCGTACCTGAAGCGGATGCGGAACACGGCGATGTCGTGGTGCGTCTACCGGATTCTCTGGGATCTGTACGAATTCGCCGAGCCGGAGGTCACAGAAGCGAACTACCGCGACCTGCTCGACCGGGTCGAAGCCAAGGGGAAAGACCCGGAGTGGCCGGCCCATGTGCTTCGGGATCGCTGCAACATTCAGACCTTTGTGACCAGCCTGGGCAATCGGGGGGAAGCGTCAAGTAGCGTTGCGCCCGATGCGCTGTTTATGCTCGATGCGCACTACCTGTTTTGCCCGGGAGTGGCCACCGACCTCGACCCGTTCTTCACCGGCAGGACGCGGAAGCTGGACTATTTCGAGGCGTTGAGTCAGGCGTTCGGATCGCATCCGGGATCGTCGGGCGAGCTGTCTCGGGCGGTGCAGGGCTGGCTCGATCGGACCGTGACCGGGCCGGTGCGGTTCACCAACACGTTCATTCCGATTGAGCAGCGATTCCGACGGCCCGATCCGGCCACGATCGACGCCATTCTCGCCCGGATCGGAACGGCGAAGGACCAGACCGAGGCCGATGTCGATGCTCTGGTGGACGCGGTGACCTGGGCGATTCTGGAATGGCACCACGAGCGACGTAAGGCGGTGCAGATTGCCGTTGGCGCCGAATATTTCATCTGTGACGGCAAGAGCATCCCTCGGTTCCAGCCGAACTGGACGAGCGAGATGGCAAGGACGTTCCACGAATTCGGCAATGCCCGGTTCGACATCATGATGGCCTCCGACGTGCTGTCGCAGGAGGTCGCCGTGCTGGCCCGGCAGTTCCCGAACGTTTACACGTCGGGCTACTGGTGGCACACGTTCTTCCCGTCCTTGATCGAGCGGCACTTTGCCTTGCGGTCGCAGGTGGTGCCGATGACGAAGTTCTGCGCCTATCTGAGCGACTCGTATTCGGTCGAATGGGCGTATGGCAAGCTCCAGGTCATCAAGCGGGCGATTGCCTCGGCCCTAGCGCATCAGGTGGAATCGGGCTTTGCGAGGGAGGAGGATCTGCCGGCCCTGCTCCAGCAAATCCTGCACGACTCTCCCCGAGACCTCTACGACCTGCAGCGCTGAGATGGCGGAATTGCCTCGTGTGTCGGTCGTCATTCCGACGCTCAACGAAGCCAAGACGATCGGATCGTGCCTCGATCATCTCGCCGACCAGGGGGTCGATGAGGTGATCGTGGCCGATGCCGGCAGCCCTGACGGCACGGCCGATCGGGCGAGTCGGGCCGGGGCTCGGGTCGTGGCCGCTCCGAAAGGCCGAGGAGTTCAGCAAAATCGGGGAGCGTTGGAGGCGTCGGGAGACGTCTTGCTGTTCCTCCATGCCGATTGCCGGCTTGAAGGCGGGGCGATTGCCGAGTTGCAGCGGTTCGTCGCCCGGTGCCCGAAAGTGCCGGGCGGCTGCTTTCGGATGCGGGTGGATGGGCCGGAATGGGCCTTTCGCGCGATCGACGCCGCGGCGCACCTCCGGGCGGGAGTTCTGGGGGTTCCGTACGGCGATCAAGGGATTTTCGTTCCGCGATGGGCGTTTGACCGGGTCGGCGGGTTTCCGGAATTGCCCTTGATGGAAGACGTGTATCTGATGCTCCGATTGCGGAGACTGGGAAGGATTGCGTTGCTTCCGAAGCGGATTGAGGTCTCGGCAAGGCGCTGGCGGAACCAGGGGATTCTGGGCCAGAGTCTGCGCAACTGGGCCCTGACGGCGGGGGCCGCGGGAGGGATGTCGACCGAGACGCTCGCCCGGTTTTACCCGGTGGTTCGGTGAGGGTCGGGAATCTCGGGCGGTTGCGCACCGTTCTCTGATTCGATCCTTTACGGAGGGGCGGGGCGGGCATCCCCACAGATCATGGCTCCTGGTAAGATGGTGCCGAATGCGTCGTCGCTCGACCTGATTCGAGTGACGTCGGGGTCGAGATTCTTTATCTGCAGAATCCTCTGCGCTGCGTCGGGCGTGAGCCGGTCATGATGGGGTCATGGCTTCGGAGCAGCTTTCCCTGGGAGTTCGCACCTTGGCCGCGCGTCCCTCCGACTCGTCATCCGCCGATTCCAAGCCATCAGATCCTCATGCCGAATACCTTCGACGCCGCGATGCCCGACGGGCGGAAGCGAACCGATTGAGCGACCGGCATCGGAAGATTGCCGATGGCCGCTTGCTGGTCTTCGCCGTGGGGCTGGTTCTGGCCGTCGTGACGATTGGGCTGGGTTGGGGGTCGCCCTGGTGGTTGCTGGTGCCGACGGTTGTCTTTGTGGGCCTGGTGATCGCCTACGACACGGTCGGGCGATCGCATCGGCGCGCGGAACGTCGGGTCGCCTTCTACGAGGCCGGGCTGGCTCGGCTGGAAGACCGATGGCCCGGCCGAGGCGATCCCGGCAATCGCTTCTTAAAACCGGATCATCCGTTCGACGCCGACCTTGATTTGTTCGGGTCCGGATCGGTCTTCGAACGGCTTTGCACCGCCCGCACCGGCTCTGGAAAAACGACGCTCGCGGCCTGGCTGCATCACCCGGCCGAGGTGGACGAGATTCGAGCCCGGCACGAGGCGGTGGCGGAGCTGCGCGATCGGCTCGATCTACGCGAAGACCTCGCCTTGCTGGGAGACGACATCGAGCAGGGCCTGCATCCGACCACCCTGATTGCCTGGGCCAAGGCTCCTGCCGTCTTGCAATCCCCCTTGATTCCCCTGGCCGCCTCGCTGCTGGCCGTCCTGAACCTGGCCGCGCTGGCCGCCTGGATCGTGGGGATGGGGGGAATCCCGCTGATGGCAACGATTGCGGCCACCTTGATCCTGTCTCGATCGCTTCGGAATGACCTGGCTCAGACGCTCGGCACCGTGGATGAGCGGGCCGAGGAGCTACGATTGCTGGAATCGCTGCTGGCGAGGATTGAACACGAGCCGTTCACATCGGCCCGGCTCTTGATGATTCGAGACAGCCAAACGGGGGACTACGAACCGCCCTCTCGACAGATTGCGCGACTGGCCCGACTGGTGATGCTGCTCGACTTCCGACGGAACCAGTTGTTTGCGCCGCTGGCGTTTCTCCTGCTCTGGGGAATTCATCTCGGACTGGCCATCGAACGCTGGAGGAACCGATCGGGCCGATCGATTGAGCAATGGCTCGACGCCGTCGGTCAGTTCGAAGCCCTTTGCGCGCTGGCGTCGTATGCGTATGAGCGGCCGCACGACCCGTTCCCGGAGATCGTGGACGAGTCGGAAGGCCCGGTGATCGAGGCTCAGGCGCTTGGGCATCCGTTGATCCCGGACACCCAGAACGTTCGGAACGATGTCCGCCTGGGAGGCGCCGATGGCCCCCGTGTGCTGCTGGTGAGCGGATCGAACATGTCGGGCAAGAGCACGCTGTTGCGATCGGTGGGGGTGAACGTCGTGCTGGCGCTGGCGGGGGCTCCGGTTCGAGCCGATCGGCTGCGGCTTTCTCCGATGAGCGTGGGATCGACGCTCCGGGTGCAAGATTCGCTGCAGGCGGGGCGATCGCGGTTTTACGCCGAGATTACGCGGTTGCGGACGCTGGTGGATCTGGCCTCAAGCCCTCCCCCCCTGCTCTTTCTGCTCGATGAAATCCTGCACGGGACGAACTCGCACGACCGGCGATCGGGAGCACAGGGTGTGGTGAAGGGATTGCTCGACCGCGGGGCGATCGGCTTTGTGACGACGCACGACCTGGCGCTGGCCGAGATCGTCGCGGGCCTCGGGCATCGGGCGGAGAACGTCCACTTCGAGGACCATCTGGAAGACGGGCAGATGCGGTTCGATTACATCATGCGTCCCGGGGTCGTTCAGAAAAGTAATGCGCTGGAGTTGATGCGAGCCGTGGGGCTGGACGTCTGACGCCCCGCGATCAGGAACGATCTGGGGTCTGAGGATCGGTCGGCAGGTGCATGAACGTGCCGGAGCCGGTGGCGATGAGGCTTCCCTGATCGGTTCGGAGCTCACTGCGGACCACGGCGGTTCGTCGTCCGTTGTGCTGTACCTCGCCATCGGCGATGAGCGTATCGCCAACCCGAGCGGCTCGGACGAAGTGGACGTTGAGCTGCAAGGTCACCAGATGATGCCCCGGAGGGGAGTGGGCGAAGGCGGCTCGTCCCATAAACGAATCCAGCATGGCCGCCGTGACACCACCGTGCATCAGGCCGAGGCTTCGGAGATGCTGCGGTTCCACAACGAGCTTCACACGGCTCGGTCCTCCCGGTTGAGCAGGTTCGAGGGGAACCATGCCGAGCAGTTCCCAGAACCCACCGTAGGAGAGGTCGGCCGGAACCGGAGTGGGAGCGGAATCGGGGGGTGGTTGGTCCTCGGGAGACGCCATCGGGAACAATCCTCGGTCGAAAACGGAACGGAGCGGTGAGGAGCAAGGCGGCTCCAGTTTACGGGTTGCCAGCGCGGGTTTCACACGGCCACCGACGAAAAGCAGCCCCTCGCGTCGAGTGGCCTGAAATGAGACAATGAATTAGGTTCGGAACTGGCTGCGGCGGGTTCGGGATCACGATCACGCCCCTCGGCGTGGTCGATCATTGCCGGAGGATTGAGCCACGATCACGACTCAATCCACGGACAATCATGCGAAAGGATGGAGCGATGTTCGAACTTGTGAAGCGAACCCTGTTTACCGGCGTCGGCCTTGCGGCGATGACGAAGGAGAAGCTTGAGGAACTGGGCAAGGAGGTGGCTCGTCAGGCCGACCTGAGTGAAGCCGAAGCCGCCAAGTTCCAGGCCGAACTCGAACATCGGGCCACGACCGCGCAAGAGGATCTTCAAGCGGAGATCGACCGGCGCATCGAGCAAGTCTCGCAACGGCTTGGTCTGGCTCGGGCCGAGGATACCGCCACGCTTTCGGCCAAGGTCGCGGCCCTCTCGGCCCGGCTCGAAGCCCTCGAAGCACGTCTGAGTGCGGACGAATTGGCCTCCGACTCGGACAATGAAGGCTGATCGCTACCGATGCCCAGCACCTCGAATCGAGGATCGCCTGGAGGGCCCTCGGTGCTTGCCGGGCTCGACCCCGCCTCCCCGCAGTTTGCGACGGAGGCGGTTGGCGTGCTCCTGGAAACGGCCCGTGCGGTCGGGGCCAGCGACCTGCATTTCCAGCCGATCGCCGAGGGGCTGGAGATTCGCCATCGGATTGACGGCGTCTTGCAACCGATGGCCTTGCTTCCGTCACAGGTCGCACCCAATGTTGTGGCCCGGCTCAAAGTGCTTGCACATCTGCTGACTTATCGAACCGACCTTCCCCAGGAAGGGCGAATTCCCTCGCAACCGGGCCAGGCCGAGATTCGCGTCAGCACGTTTCCGACGCTCCTGGGGGAACGGGTGGTCGTGCGGTTCTTTGCGGAACCGGGGCGATTGCTCGACCTCGATCAACTGGGTTTTCCTGGCGATCTGCTCGAATCCCTGCGCTCGGCGCTGGTCGAAACATCGGGTCTGATTGTATTGGCCGGCCCCGCCGGAAGCGGCAAAACAACAACCCTTTATGCGTGCCTGCGTGCCCTGGCACATTCCTCGGCCGGCCACCGATGCCTCGTCACGCTGGAAGACCCGATCGAAGCGGCCGTCGAGGGGGTGGTGCAAGCGCAGGTGAACCCCTCGGCCGGGTTCACGCTGGAATCGGGGTTGCGCTCGTTGCTCCGGCAGGACCCGGAAGTGATCGCCGTGGGGGAGATCCGCGACCCCGACACGGCGGAGTCGGCCTTTCAGGCAGCCCTGACGGGGCATCTTGTGCTGACCACCTTTCACGCGGGATCGGCGAGCGGAGCAATCGGTCGGCTGGCTGAGATGGGGATCGAACCGTATTTGCTGCGTAGTGGGCTTCGAGCCGTCCTGGCGTTGCGACTCGTCCGGCGGCTGTGCCACGGCTGTTCCCGACCGATCTCGGCCGACGATCCCGCAATGCTGGGCCTTCCGCTGCAGTCGGCCCGAGTGGCCTCGGGCTGCGACGCCTGCCGAGGGACCGGGTATCAGGGTCGCATGCCGATGGCCGAATTTCTCCTTCCCCATGAGGGACCGGTTGCCCAAGCCGTGCTCAATCGAGCTGATGTGGATCGGATCGAAGCCGCTGCGAGGTTGTCGCAGATGGTTGGCCTGTGGGATCGAGCGCTCGAGGCAGTGGCCGCGGGCCGGACCAGCCCCGCCGAGGTGCGCCGGGTTCTCGGGCTTCAGACGCCCAAGAGGGAGGACGATCGCCCATTCCCCTCCTAACCCTACGGCATCGAAACACATGGACAGCAGGACTCCTTGATTTTTCCGCGTTCCCGAACTTTTTCAGCCGCCCCCTCGACAACCTGTGACAACTGTCGTAGAATCCCCCCGGTGAGATGATCCTGCCACTCGGGGGAGGACTGCCGACGATGTCGAGCCGGGGAGCGATTGATCGGCTTTCGATGGACGAACTGATCGCGCTGAACGAGGAGATCGTGGCGCTGGTTCGGGCTGGGGTGCCGATTGAGCGAGGGCTGGTGGGGATCGGTGGGGACTGGAAGGGGCGGCTCGGGCGGGTGGCGGAGGCCCTCGGCAGGCGGATGGAGGCCGAGGGGTGTTCGCTGACCGATGCATTCGCAAATGAGTCGCGCCCGATGCCGGATCTGTACCGGGCCATCATCGAGGCGGGGATGCGAGCGGGCCGGTTGACCGCGGCGCTGGAAGGCCTGACCACGTTCGTTCGATCGCAGACGGATCTGCGACGAACGATCACCCTTGCCATGCTTTACCCGGCGATTCTGCTGGTGATGGCGTATGGCCTGTTCCTCGGCTTTGTGACGGTCCTGGCTCCTCGGCTGGAACTGAGTGCGCGATTGCTGGGAGGTTCGACGGCCTCGCTTGCGGTGCTGAGCGCCCTCGGCCGGTGGGCGTGGATCTGGGGACCGATCGGCCTGCTGATTCTGGGAATCGTTGCCTGGCTGTGGATGCGATCGGGCCGGGTGTCAGCCCTGGGTCTTGAGGTCGGAGGGGCCTGGAGGCTCGTGTTTCCAGGGGTCAAAACCCAGATCGCACTGACCCGGTGCGGATTGTTCGCGGACTTGCTCGCGCTGTTGCTGGAGAACCGGGTGCCGATGCCCGACGCCCTGCGGCTTTCCTCCCGAGCCATCGGTGATGCGAGGCTGCGTGAGGCGAGCGACCGGCTGGCCGATGCGATTCAACGCGGCGAGCGATGGCCCAGATCGATGGCACCCGAGGCATCGCAGGCGTTTCCGCCGATGCTTCGCTGGTTGATTGGTTCGGGAGCCGTTCAAGGGGATCTGCCCCAGGCGCTTCGTGTGGCCGCCCGGACTTACCGCGATCGAGCGGCGGCTCGGGCGGAACTTCAACGGCTCGTCATTCCCACCGTGTTTCTCGTGGGGATCGGAGGGACCGCGGTGTTGCTCTACGGGTTGACGCTGTTCGTCCCGTTTACGGCTCTGCTGGAATCCCTGAACTGATCGCATTCGACGAATCATCTTAAAACAACGCGAGACCATTTATATTCCTAGATTTTTGGAATTGAGTGATGAATGAACCTCGACACCATCCTCCCGATTCCACCCCATCTGAAGCGTGCGATTCGTTGAACGCACGAGAGGCAGCGGACATGGTCGGGGCTGTGGGTGGGCTGGTCGGGGCCGGGGTGGCCTTGCCTGAAGGTTTGCGAGCCCTGGCGGAGGAATCGGAATCGGCGAGGGTCCAGCGGGGCCTGGTTCGCCTGGCTGACCGGATTGAGCAGGGCGCATCGCTCCGTGAGGCGATCTTGGTCGAGCGGGGTCAGATGCCGGATCACCTGCCGGGGATCGTTCTGGCCGCGGAACGCTCAGGTCGGCCGCAGGAACTCTTGCTTGAGGCCGTTCGGTTCGAACGGACCGACCGAGAATTGTTCCAGTATCTGATCACACGATTGGCCTATCCGATCCTATTGCTTTGTGCGTTTGCAGTGGTTTTCCAGGTCATTTCTCGGTTCGTCACCCTGGATCTGGTGGCGATATATGAGGATTTCGGCGTGCAGCTTCCCGCCTTGACCAGCGCGCTGGTCAGACTTTCCCGATGGGTCGATGCGACCGGCTGGGCGCTTCCCGTGGGAAGTCTGCTGGTGGTCGTGCTGGCCTGGCGATTCGCCCGTGGGGCGACGCTTCAGGGATGGAGGCGGGTTGCCAACGGTATTCCCCTGTTCGGGCGGATCTGGCGAAACGCGGCGATGGCTGAGTTCTCGGCACTGCTGGCGATCCTGCTCGATGCGCGATTGACCATGCCCGAGGCGTTGCTGCTGGCCGGCAAGGGGGTTCGTGATCCTGACTTGATGTCGGCATGTCTTGGGGCATCGCACGAGGTTGAGCAAGGCCGTTCGCTGCTCGACGCCGCTCGGCAGTACCGATTGTTCCCGACCGGGTTTGATCGGCTGCTTTCCTGGGCCGAGACCCACCAGGTCCTCCCCGATGCGCTTCGTCTGGCCTCGGAGATCTATCTGGCCCGAGCACGATCGCAGACCACGCTCCTCGGGGTGTTCCTCTCGGCGATGGCGGTGGCGTTTGTGCTGATTGGGGTCATCCTGGTCGTGCTCGGGCTCTACATGCCAACGCTCAAGTTGCTCTCGGAGTTAACGGGCGGACCCTTCTCCATGTTTTGGTGATTCTTCTTGATGAATACGTCTTCGAGTCAAGAATCTTCTGAGCGGAACCCGCTGCCTGCGGGGCTGATTCCGGGGGACGAACCGGGCCGTCCGCTCCCCACATCACGGTCGATGACGTTGCGCGATGCGATGCTCGTGATCGTGGTCGTGGCGGTCCTGGTCCGCCTTGCCATGCCGGCGGGTCTGGGGGTTGTCATTCTGCTGCTCGTTGTGGTGGTGCTGGCGGGAGTGGCAGGAGGCGTCGCCATGCTCGTTCGGGGCCGGTCGATTGGCTCGGAGCCGATGCTGCGAGTCGTCTCGAACGCGGTTGAGCGTGGTTTGCCTCTGGAACCCGGCATCGAGGCGTGCGGCGCCCTCTGCGGAGGGGGCATGCAACGGCGATCCCGGGCGGTCGTGGCCCTGATGGAGCGGGGAGTGCCGATAGGTGAGGCCTTCGCCCGCGTTCCCGGCTCGTTCCCTCGCCAGGGGATTGTCTCGCTCCGCATGGGGTGGGATGGCCCGGTGCTGGGTCAGGCCCTTCGGTCGTTGGGGCAGCGGCAATCGGCACGCCAACCGTTTCATGCCCACATCCGAGCTCGGCTGACGTACCTGATCTGGACCCTCCTGGTGATGCAGGTCGTGATCACGTTCCTGATGTTCTGGGTTGGCCCGAAAATTGAAGCCATCTCGATCGATTTCGGTGTGGAACTCCCGGCGATTACGCGGTGGACCTTTGCCCTGGCTCATCATCCTGCGGTGGGGCCGACCGTGGCGGCCCTGGTGCTCCTGCAACTGGTCGGCTTGCCGTTGCTGGCGTTCACGGCGTTCGATCCGATGGATTGGGGGTTCACGCTGGTCGACCGGCTGTTGATCAAACGCCACGGGGCAACGGTGCTGCGAGCCCTGGCCGGAGAGGTCGCGTTGAACCGTCCCATGCCGGAGGCCCTGGATCGGATCGCTCAGGCGCACACAAGCCGATTGGTTCGGCAACGGCTCCGGTGGGTGGCGGCTCGTGTCGCTCGGGGGCAGTCGTGGACGCAATCGCTGACCACCGCAGGATTGATTCGACCGAACGACGGCGCAGTGCTCGATGCGGCATCGGGTGCCGGGAACCTTGCCTGGGCACTGGAGCATCAGGCGAACGGGCTGGATCGGCGGGTCGGATACCGCGTGATTGTTTGGAGCCAGATCCTGTATCCGGTTGCCATCATTGCACTGGCAGTTCCGGTGGTTCTGTTCATGCTCACGTATTTTCTCCCCCTTGTGACCATCATTCGGGCGATGGCGTCATGAATTTCAACGTGTTCAATGGTTCGTCGAAGCCATGCGGACGTTCCCGATCGGGAAGTCCGCGGGGTGGGTTCACCCTGATCGAGGCAACGGTTGCCGTGGTGCTGTTGCTGGTCGGCATGACGACCACCTTGCAGGCGGTGTCGTGGATTGCCCGAGAACGTCAGGCGCTCGATCGTCGGGCATTGGCGATCCGGGAAACCGAACACCTGCTCGATCGGGTAGTGCGAACCGAGGCCAATGCAAACGCTCCCCTGAGCCTCTCTTCGGAAGGAGAACGGGCCCTTCCCGACGGTACGATAACGGTCGATCGGGAGGAGGAGGAGCAGGATGGCCTGACGATGCAACGGATCACCGTGACGCTTCGGTATCAGGACCGCCCCGGCATCCCCGCCTCGGTGGTTCGGTTGAGGACGTGGACCTCGCATCGGGACGAAAGCTCGGCAAAGCCTCCTGAGGAGCAGGCACCATGATTGCCCGACGCAACAGGCGAAGGGGAGAGCGGTCGGGCGTGGCGTCGCTCATCGAAGTGCTGGCCGCGATGACGATGATCGCGGTTCTGTTTGGCACGACCGCAAGCCTTCTGGCTCTGATGTTCCGCCTGGAACGCCTTGGACGGGACGATCTGGCGGCGACGATCACAGAGGGCGCGCTCGCCGCTGACGTTCGCGCGGATGTTCACGCGGCGTTTCGAGTCGAGCGGGAGGACGATCCCGTTCGACTTGTGCTCATCGGACCTGGTGACCGAAGGACAAGCTATCAGATGCAGGGACGTTTGTTGATCCGCGAGGATCACCGTCCGGGAGAGGTCGATCGGCGGGAATCGTATCGATTGCGGCCGGGGACGACCTTCTCGTGGGATCTTCAGGAATCGGACGGAATCCCGGTCGTTTCCCTGGTGCTCGACGTGCCCGGCACGATCGAGGGGGATCGGCGATCCGTCCGGATCGAATCAACGGTTGGCCGCGACCACCGATTCGAGGAGGACGGCTCATGAAGGCTCGGGCGAGTCGCCGTCGAGGGGGAGCCGCGCTGGTCGCCCTGGTGTGCTTGAGTGTGATGGGAGTGGTCGTGGTGGGCCTGCTCCGGGTGAGCAAGGCGAGGGCGGACCAACTCCGTCGAATCGAGTGGCAACGCCAGGCCGACTGGCTGGTTGAGGCGGGGCTCGAACGGGCCGCCGTTCGGCTCAAGGCCGACCCGACATACGACGGGGAAACCTGGTCGATTCCTGCCGACTCGCCAGGTCTCCGGGCGGCCACGGTGGTGATTACCATTGCAACCGATCGGGAGGGGGACGGCGAGGATGAGGCATTTCGCGTGCTCGTTCGGGCCGATTACCCGTCCGATGGAGCCGTCGACGACCGGGTTCGTCGAAGCAAAACGTTCGGGATCAATCCAACCCTCTGGAACAAGGAATCGCGCGAATGACCATTCAAAGGCGGCGAACGCGAGCGTTTACTCTGATCGAGCTGCTGGTCGTGATCGCCATTATCGGGGTCCTGATCGCGCTCTTGCTCCCGGCGGTGCAATCGGCGCGGGAGGCGGCCAGGCGGGTGCAGTGCACCAACAACCTGATGCAACTGATCCTGGCCTCGCAAAATTATGCGTCGGCGCACGAGGTGTTTCCGCCCGGTGTGATCGACGATCCAGGGTCGGGCCCGATCCCGAATCTTCCGGTCGGCAAGCACTATGGCTGGGCGACGCAGATCCTCCCCTTTCTGGAGGAGCGGAACGCCTTTGCCAAACTGAATTTCGACACAGGCTTGTATGCGCCGGCCAACGATACGATCCGGACAATGGAGAAACGCATCTTTTTGTGTCCGTCTGATGGACGCATCGGGACCGCCGGCCCCTCCTCACCTGCCCAGATGAGCTATGCCGGGAATCATCACGATGTGGAAGCGCCGATCGACGAGACGAACCACGGAGCGTTTTTTCTGAACAGCGCGTTGAAGGCTCAGGGGGTACCCGATGGTCTGACAAACACGATCTTCTTCGGGGAATATCGAGCGACCGGGGCTCCGACGCTCGGCTGGGCCTCCGGTACGCGGGCGACCCTGCGCAATACGGGGACACCTCCGAACTGGTCGGCTCGGTTTCCGGCGGGGATGAACCGAGAGGATCTGGGGGATGGGAGTCTCGACGCCATCGAGCAACAACCGGAGCAACCGGAGCAACCGGAGCAACCGGATGTCCCGGGGGACTTCCCGCCGGCCGCTTACCTTGTCGGCGGATTCGGGAGCAACCACCCCGGAGGAGCGAACTTTGCCTTCGGAGATGGATCGGTCCGGTTCGTGAAGGATACGGTGGATCAACAGGTGTTTCGCTACCTCGGTCATCGGGCCGATGGTGAGGTGATCAGCGATAACAGCTATTGAGGGAGGCGGGCGGTCAACGGGATCGGAGGATCGTACCGAGCACGTCGAGGAAGCGGTCGATCTGCTCATCGGTCCCGACCGTGACGCGCAGGCCGGGAGCGCGGCCGGGATAACGCATCAAGCGAACCAGGATCTTCTGCGCTTTCAATGCCTCATAGATCTCCTCGGCCGGGGGACCGCCCTCGCACCAGACGAAGTTGGCCTGGCTCTCGGGAACGGCGTAGCCGAGGGCTCGGGTGGCCTCGGTGAGGCGTTGGCGGGTGGCGATGACGCGATCGCGGATCGACCGGGTGTAGTCGGCATCGTCGAGCGCCGCCGCGCCGCCGAGCAGGCTGAGGGCGTCGCAGTTATAGGAATCCTTGACCTTGTTCAATCCTTCAATCACCTCGGGCCGGGCGATCAGGTAGCCGATCCGCAATCCGGCGAGGCTCAACCCCTTGCTCAAGGTCCGGGAAACAATGACGTTGGGCAGTTCGGAGACGAGGCCGATGCAGTTCTCGTCGGCGAAGTCGGCATAGGCTTCATCCACGACGAGGGTGCCCGGGAAGTGGCGAGCGATGGCGGCGACCTCGGCGGCGGGCAGCATCGTGCCGGAGGGGCTATTGGGGTTCGCCAGGAAGGCGAGCGGGGCGCCGGTGGCGGCGAAGGCGTCGGGAGTGAGGGTCCAATCGGGCTGAAACGGAACCTCGACGGGCCGGGCGTTCTGGATCTCGGCGAGGGTGTGATAAAGAACGTAGCTGGGGGTCGGGTAGGCGACCGGATCACCCGGCCCGACGAAGGCTCGGGTCAGGATGGTGAGGCAATCGTCTGAGCCGTTGCCGGCCAGGACCATGTCGGGGGAGACGCCATGACGCCGGGCGACGGCCTCGCGGAAGGCGGTTCCGGAGGGGTCGGGGTAGCGCCGGAGTCGACCGTCGGACAGGGCCGTCTGGATCGCCTCGGCCACCCGGGGGGAGGATGGGTACGGGTTTTCATTCGTGTTGAGTTTGATGATGCCGGCCGGATCGCGCGGCTGCTCTCCGGGAATGTAGCCGGCCATCCGGTCGATGTGCGGCAGCACGGGGGAGTCCTTTCTCGGTCGAGGCGATTGATCACCGAGGTTGAGCAAACGATCAAGGATCGGGCGTTGACTAGACCGCCGACGGGGTGTTCGCGTGCGAGGCGAGGCGTTGCAGGGGTTCGTCGTCGATGCGGTAGACGGTCCATTCGTCCATTGGTCGCGCTCCCATCGCTTGATAGAAGCCGATGGCGGGCTCGTTCCAGTTGAGGACCGACCACTCCAGGCGGCCACATCCGCGATCGACGGCGAGCTTCGCCAGCGAGGAGAGCAAGGACTTGCCAATCCCTCGGCTGCGATGCGAAGGCCGAACGAACAGGTCTTCGAGGTAGAGGCCCGCCTGGCCCCGGAAGGTCGAGAAGGTGTGGAAGAAGAGGGCCAGACCGACCGCTTGCCCATCCCATTCGGCGATCAGGGCCTCGGCGAAGGGACGAGGGCCGAACAGGCCGCGACGAACGTCGTCGGGGGTGGCCCTGGCATGATCGAGCAGTTGCTCGTAATCGGCCAGCTCCCGAATCAATTGAACAATCGTTTCACAGTCGTCGGGCTGGGCGGGACGGATGATCGCGGTCATGGGGGGTGGTTCGAACACAAAGGGGGGGAAGGAATCGATCAGGGTGGACGCATCAAACTCAGGGGCCGACCGTTGCTCGATCGGGACGCGACGGCGACCAGGATCATACCCGGAGTCCGCGTACGATTTCGAGACGGACGAGGCGATTGAACCCGCCAACGGCAGTGAACCATCGAGCCATCGGGGAACAGACCGAACCCCGATCACGAGGACTCGTCGTTCTCATGGCTCAGGCGGACGTCGACGCTGTAGCGGTGGGCGGTCAAGCCTTCCTTGTCGGCGAGCAGGCGAACGTCGGGGGCGAGGCGTTCGAGGCCTCGGCGATCGACGTGGATGAGGCTTGTTCGCTTCAGGAAGTCGTTGGAGGCCAGGCCCGAGGCCCATCGGGCGGTGCCGCCGGTGGGCAGGACGTGAGACGGGCCGGCGGCGTAGTCTCCGACGGCCACGGGAGTGAGATGGCCGAGGAAAATGGCGCCGGCATTGATCAGGCGATCGGCAAGGCGATGGGCGTCGCTGGTCGAAACGTGCAGGTGTTCCGGGGCGATGAGGTTCGTCAATTCGATCGCCTCCTCCTCGTCGCGAACGAGGATCAACGAGCCGAACTGTTCGAGGCTGTCTCGGGCCAGGTCGCCCCGGCTGAGCCGGGAGAGCTGGTCTTCGAGCGCCTCGATCACGCGGTCGATGAGATCGGCCTCCCAGGTGATGAGGATGCTTGCGCCCGGGGAGTGCTCGGCCTGGCTGATGAGGTCGGCGGCGACGAAGGAGGGCTCGGCGGTCCAGTCGGCGATGAGAACGACCTCGCTCGGCCCGGCGATGCTGTCGATGTCGACCTCGCCGTAGACCTTCTGCTTGGCCAGGGCGACGAACAGGTTGCCGGGACCGACGATCTTATCGACCTGAGGAATTCCCTCGACCCCGTAGGCCAGAGCCGCCACCGCCTGGGCGCCGCCGATCCGGTAAACCTCCTTCACGCCCAGCAGGTGACAGGCCGCGAGAAGGTCGGTGTTATAACCGCCGAACTCGGTGGGAGGAACGACGACGGCGATCTCCTCGACTCCGGCCGCCTGGGCAGGGACGACCGTCATGAGGAGCGACGAGGGATAGGCCGCCGCCCCTCCCGGCACACAGACGCCGACCCGGCGCATCGGGCGGTAGCGGAGAGTGAGCTCGACCCCGGGAGAGGGGGTCATGACCGCATCTCGGAGGAGGATGCCCGATTGAAAGGCAAGGATGTTGTCGCGGACGCGACGAACGGTGCGCAGGTATTCGCGGTCGGCCTTGCGGAAGGCTTCGGCCATTTCCTCGGCAGAAACCGCAAAGTTCGAGCGGTCGAGTGGTTTGCGGTCGAGCTTGGCGGTGTAGTCGAGGACCGCGTCGAGCCCGTGTTCTCGGACGTCGGCACAGATGCGATCAACGACCTGTTGGGGGTTGAGGGGCTCGCCGAAGACGGCGATGGTCAGTTCTCGACCACGGGGGCTGACCACGTCTCCCCTTGGGCTCAACTGGGCCCGGAGTGAGGCGATAGCCTCCCGAGCGTCGTCGGAGCTGGTGTCGATCCGGGTGATGTTCAAGGCAGGCGTCGTCGAACGGGGCATCTCCGCTCCCCTCTCCAAAAGCTCGGGAACGATTCCATTCTAGGCCCGGGGTCGAGAAGGCAATTCCAGGCACCGACCCTATCCGGGACTCACAGGGGGGTCAACGATCCGCTCGGCTCGGATCGCTCGTCATCGGAATCCTTCCTCATCGGAGGGAAAGGCCGACGATTGGACATCGTTGGCGTAGTGCGTGGCGGCCTCTCGGACGGTGGCGGCCAGCTCGGCGTAACGGCGGACAAATTTGGGGCGGAAACCTTCAAAGAGCCCGAGAAGGTCGTGCGTGACAAGCACCTGGCCATCACACGACGGCCCCGCGCCGATGCCGATGGTCGGAATCGTCAAGGCTTGCGAAATCGTCGCGGCGATCTCCGACGGCACGCATTCGATGACCAGGGCGAAGGCCCCGGCCTCGGCCACGGCCTGAGCATCGGCCAGCAGGGCCTCGGCGTCGCGCTGGACCTTGTAACGGCCCAGATGGCGGATCGATTGCGGCGTCAGGCCAATGTGGCCCATGACCGGCACGTCGGACTCAACGAGGGCTCGGATCGTCCGGGCCATCCGTCGCCCCCCTTCGAGCTTCACGGCCTGGCAATCGGTTTCCTTCAGCAACCGACAGGCCGATCGAACGGCCTGGCGGCGCGACTCGTGGTACGAACCGAACGGCAGGTCGGCGACGACCAGAGCCCGCCTGGCGGCTCGGGCAACCATCTCGGCGTGATAGATCATCTGATCGAGCGTGACCTTCAAGGTCGTCGCATGCCCCTGAACGACGGTACCGAGGGAGTCTCCGACGAGCAAGACGTCGATTCCCGCCTCGTCGAGCAAGCGGGCCATGGTGAAATCGGCGGCGGTCAGCGAGGTGATTTTCCGGCCTTCCCGCTTCCATCGGGAAAGCACAGGAGGGGTTACCTTGGGGTCGTTCTCAATCGCCATGAGAGGCTCCATCGAGGCCGGGCTTCGGCACAAGCTCGACCACGAACACATCGGGCCGATCGATCAAAATGCGGTAGTGTTCGCGGGCACGCCGGCGAAGCAAGGCACGACGAGGATCGGTGTCCTGGTCATCCTCAGAGCCGAGATCGGCCAGGAACGCTGCCCCTCGGCTCTGGTAAAACGCGACGAGGGCCAGCGGATCGTCGGGATTTTCCAGCCGCCCCGCCCACTCTCCGGCCGCCCGCTGGGCGGATCGAGGGGTTGTTTCCAGGCGGCAGCCGCGACGATCGGCGGTGTAGAGCAAGGCCTCCGGAGCCACGAGCCAACGATCGGGCGGGACAACCCGGCGCACCTGCTCGGCCGCCTGGTCGATGTTTTCCCACTCGACCGGAGTCTGCCAGGTCGAGGAGGAGCCGAGGACCGCCATCGCGACGAACGCGACTCCCAGGGGAACCGCCCACCCTCGGCCATGCTGCACTCGGGCCAACGCGACAAGACTCCGGGCAATCCCGACGCTCAACACCGGCGCGAGGACCATCCAATAGTATTCGTGATGCCACTTCCCCGCCAAGAGCACCAGGGCGAGCAGGGCTGAGGCTCCCCAGAGACACCAGAGCCGGTCGATGGGTCGGACCTTGAACACTCCCAGGATCGCGAGCACCAGCCCGATGGGCGTGAAGGATCGGATGAGCAGATACCGTGCCGCGGGCCGGTAGGTTTCCAGGTGAACCAGGGCCGTCGGCACCAGGGCGTCGAGCCAGATGCGCCGGTTGTCGAGCGAGGCACGCGAGCCTTCCCCTTCGGCCAGCAACGTTGACGCATGCACATACCAGAGGATGGCCGGAATCAAGGCCAGGAATGCCAATCCGATCGCCCATCGCCGCTTCGGACCGAGGATCACCAGGACAATCGGCACGAAGACGAACGCCGAGGTCACCTTGACCGCCAGGCTGGTTGCCAGGAGGAACCAACCGCCGACCAGCCAGCCTCGCCGCCCGCGATCCTCGTGGACGAAGGCATCCCAGCAGCGGAGGGCCGCCAGTTGCGTGCCGAGCATGAGGGCATCGGGCTGCACGGCCCGACCGTAGCGGATCATGACCGGCAAGACCGCAAAGACACCGATCGCCACCAAGGCAACCCCGACTCCTTCCCGACGTCGAGTCAGACCGTAGAGGCCCCAGGCTCCGAGGGTCGTCGCCAGGGCCGAGACGAGGCGACCGGAAACGCCGATCGGCCAGCCCGTCGCGCGGGAGACTCCGGCAACGATGGAGGCAAAGATCGGCGGCTCGACCAGGAACAGGTTCGGGAATGGTCCGGTATCGAGCTGGGGACGGAGAAATCCGGACCCGCGCTCAAGGTTGCGCGCGACCATCGCCGTGGGGATCTGACGGCCGACGTAGTTCTCGACAATCGGCTGATCGATCTTCCAGGCCCGCACCCCGAAGGTGAAGGCCAGGAGTGCCAGCAGTGCCAGCCGATCACGATGTCGCGTCACAATGCTCATTGAGACCAGGAGGTCGGCGTCCGATCCCATCGGTGGGCGCGAAGCGATTGATGCAGTTTCGGTTCCAGAGGGACACCGTCGCTCGTGGCAATGTTCGCCTCGACGTGCCGGAGCTTGCGCATGCCGGGGATGATGGTCGAGACGGTCGGCTCGGTCAGAATCCAGCGCAGGGCGAGTTCGGGCATGGTCATGCCTTCGGGAACGAGCGGGCGGAGCGCCTCGGCCCGATCGACGCTGGCCCGGAGGTTTTCGGGCACGAAGTAGGTATTCCGCCAGTCTCCTTCGGGCCAGGTGGAGTCGTAGGAGAGATTGCCGGTGAGCGTTCCTTCGTCAAAGGGAACCCGGGCGATGACACCGATGTTCCGCTCCTGGCAGAGGGGGAACAGCTCATCCTCGGGAGCCTGATCGAAGATGTTGTAGATGACCTGAACGGCGTCAACCAGGCCAGTCTTGATGGCCTCGACACCGTTGGTCGGCTCCCAGCGGTTGACGCTGACGCCGACGGCCTCAACCAGCCCTTCGCGCTTCAGGTCGTCCATGGCGCGCTGCCAACGGTCGTCGGTCGCCCAGGTATCTTCCCAGACGTGGAACTGGAGCAGGTCGATGCGGGGCAGGTCGAGGTTCGCCAGGCTTTTCTCGGCATACTCGCGGATGTGGTCGGGCGGGAAGCAGTCGTCGAGCGTGAATCCGCGGCGCGAGGGCCAGGTGAAGTTCTTCGGCGGGATCTTGGTGGCGACGTAGAGGCGACGGTCGGGATGGGCCTTGACCAGGCGGCCGAGCAGGCGCTCGCTGTGCCCCTCGCCGTAGCCCCAGGCGGTGTCGAAGAATGTGCAGCCCAGCTCGACGGATCGATGAAGGCTGGCCATCGACTCGTCATCGTTCGAGTCGACCCAGCCGGCCATGCCCCACATGCCGTAGCCGATCTCGGAGACCGACCACCCGGTTCGACCAAAGGTCCGGTAACGCATCTCGGATTCCAAGAGGTTTGATTCCAAAGAAACCCATGAGCGGCCGAACCAGGCTCCGGCCGCTCCGAGGGGATGGATTCAGTCCAGTTCCTTGAGGTAGATGTTGCGGAACTCCAACGGGTTGCCGTGGTGCTGAAGTTCGATCGTACCCTTGGCCGGGATCGGGCCGTCGTAGTCGGGCCAGTTTTCCAGGGCGACATCGTCGACCACCTTCTCGCCGTTGAGGAAAACCGTAACCTTTTCCCCCTTCATGATGATATGAAAGGTGTTCCACTCGCCGATCGGCTTGTCGGCGACCACCAGCGGCTTGCTTTCGCCGACCTTGTTGTTGAACAGGCCGCCGGAGCCGATTTCCGGTTCATCCCAGATCTGGACCTGGGGCTTGCCGCGCAGGTAGATGCCAGAATCGGCCTTCGGCCCGATCTTCCAATCGACGTACAGTTCGATGTCGCCGTAATCCTTCGCGGTGACCAGGCTGTTGCCTTTGCCATCGTAATGAAGGATGCCGTCCTTGACGGTCCAGTGCTCGGCAGCGTCGTTGTCTTTCTTCCAGTGGGTCAGGTCCTCGCCGTTGAACAGGGCGATGAAGCCTTCGGGCGGGGTGTTCAGTTGGCTCTCGTCGGTCGGGGCGACGAACAGCAGGGTGGCCAGGGCCAGGGCAGTCGAGACGATCACGGGCGCGGTCTCCGGGTCAGGAATCGAAGGAAGGGGGTTGAACACGTTCGCCGACCCCTCGGGCCGACGTCGGTTCTTGATTAGACCGCGAAGACGACGCCGTGTCACGACTGCGCCTCCGCGACCCTCCCGATTGACCCCTCGATCGCCCCACCCTAGACTCAACGCAAGGCTCGTGCTTGCCTCGGCACGACGGGCACCCCATCTTCCCCTTGCCTTGCACGCTTCCGGAGTCGTTTCCCGATGAATCTTCGTCCTCGATCTCGTCGCGCGTTTCTTCGAGGGACCCTGGCCGGTGGGGCCGCGCTCGGCCTCGGACTGGGCCTTCGTCCGGGCCGATTGTTCGCCCAGGAACTGACCGGAGCCCCAGGCCCAGGGCCGATCGGCGAATACAAGGTCTCGCTCGCCCAGTGGTCGCTCCACAAGCGGTACTTCGCCAGCGGCGACCCGGCGAAGGCCAACCTCGGGTTCCCCAAGGATACCCGAGAGGAGTTCGGCATCGAAGCCGTCGAGTTCGTCAATCAGTTCTTCAAGGACAAGGCCCGCGACGAGGCCTACCTGAAGGACCTGAAGCAGCGGGCCGACGACCAGGGGGTCGAATGCCTGCTCATCATGATCGACGGCGAGGGGAGCCTCAGCCATGAGAATCCCGAGCAGCGCAATCAGGCGGTCGAAAACCACAAGAAGTGGGTCGATGCCGCCAAGGCGCTGGGCTGCCACTCGATCCGGGTGAACACCGGCAACAATTACAGCGCGACCGAGGTGGCCGACGCCGTGGACGGATGCTCGGCGCTGGCCGAGTACGCGAAGTCCGTCGGCCTGAACATCATCTGCGAAAACCACGGCGGCCCGTCGAGCGATCCCGATTCCCTGATCGCCCTGATCAAGGGGGTCGGCATGGACAACTTCGGCACCCTGCCCGACTTCGGCAACTTCCCCTCGCAGGGGCCTCGGGAAGAGCACGACTACACCATCGACATCTACGACGCCATCGCCCGGTTGATGCCGTTTGCCAAGGGGGTCTCGGCCAAGTCGTTCGATTTCGACGACAAGGGGCATGAGATTTTCCTCGACTACCCCCGGATCATGAAGATTGTCACCGACGCGGGCTACAATGGCTACGTCGGCATCGAGTACGAAGGCGGCCGCCTCTCTGAGCCGGAAGGCATTCTGGCCACCAAGCGGCTGCTCGAATCCCTCTCCGGAGCGACGTACGAGCCGAAGGGCTGATCGCGGAGCGTTTCACGCCACGCCGCGTCCTACCGAGGCCGGGCCGGGCCGCTCCTGAAGATGCGACCCGGCCCCGGCTTCCATCACGGTTCGACAACGCCGACCCCGAAACCGCGGGATCGTTCCGCTGTCCGACGTTGTTGCGAGACGAAGCGGCCTCCGAGAGCACTGCTTTTCCAGCCCAAAGAGCCGAGATCCATGGCGCACCTGGCGAAACACTACGGTCCCGTGTTCCTGCTTGCCACGCTCATCGGCCACGGTCAGCCGCTCTCCGCGCACGATCAGGGTCAAACGCTCTGGATTGAGGCAGAACGGCCGAGCCGATCGACCATGATCCGCCACCCGCAGTGGTACGACCGGGTCAAGACGGATCAGCTGTCCGGAGGCGACTGGCTCTCTCACTTCTCCGACGATCGGCCCGGCACCGCCGAGTACAACCTCGACATTCCCGAGGCGGGGCGCTATGCGTTCTGGCTTCGGGCGAATCCGGTCCAGACGACCCTCGACTACCGGATTGACGACAACGAGTGGCAAACGGTCGACTTTTCCCAGGCCGACCAGCAGGTCAATGTCGCCGACGACGACAAGCCCGACCTCCGGTTCGTGGCCTGGGTTCGGCTCGACGACCTGGAACTCGACGCCGGTCGGCACATTCTGGCCGTTCGATCCCGAAGCGCGTTGCACCATCATGGCGCGATCGACGCCTTCGTGCTCACGACCGAAGCGTTCGTCCCCCGAGGGCTGGATCGCCCCGGGGCCTCGGACCTGACCGTCTTCGGCGGCGCAGGGACCTGGCCGTTCCGGCCGGAACGAGACACCTTCCGCGACGATGCCCTGCTCGACCTCCGATCCTTGAATGAGGAGGTCGCCGGGCAGAACGGATTCGTCCGACGAACCGAGGACGGCAACGGATTCGTTCTGGGGGATGGCTCGCCCGTACGGTTCTGGGCCGTCACCTCCTACGTGCAGCGGCAAGGGGACCTGGACACGGTGAAGCACCACGCCCGCTTTCTGGCCAAGCGAGGCGTGAACATGGTCCGATACCACGGCCACCTCGAACCGAAGCCCAAGGACACTCCGGAGGCCTCGCTCTCCGACCCCGACCCCAAGGAACTCGACCAGGCCTGGAAGCTGGTCGCGGGGATGAAGGACGCGGGCATCTACACCACGCTCAGCCCCTACTGGGCCTCCAACTTCAAGCAGGTGCCCGCCCGATTCGGTCTGGAAGGATGGCCGGAGGATCAGAGTCCCCAGGGGCTCCTCTTTTTCAACCCGACCCTCCAGCAAGCGTACAAAGCCTGGCTTCGGAAACTGCTGACCACCCCCAATCCGTACACCGGCATTCCCCTGGCCGAGGATCCGGCCCTGGCGATCATTCAGCTCCAGAATGAAGACTCGATGCTGTTCTGGACCATGCAGAGCGTCAAGGGACGCCAGCTTGAATTGCTCGGCAAGCAGTTTGGCTCGTGGCTTGTGGCCAAGTATGGATCGCTCGATGCCGCACTTCGGGCCTGGAAGGGCGACCGGATGCCCGAGGACGACTTCGATCGGGGAGTCGTCGGCATTCACATTGTCTGGGAGTGGACTCAATCGCGGAGCGGAGGCCGCAAGGCTCGGCTCGACGATCAGTTGCAGTTCTTCGGCGAGACGATGTACGGCTTCAACCAAGAGATTGCCCGCTACCTGCGAGAGGATCTCGGCTGCCGCCAACTGATCAATGCCGGCAACTGGAAAACGGCCGACCCGATTCGCCTGGAAGATGTCGAGCGCTGGTCGTACACGGCGAACGATATTATCGCAGTCAATCGCTACTACAGCCCGGTGCACCTCGGTCCCGATCGCGGCTGGCGGATCAACGCCGGCGACCGCTTCGCCAACACCTCCGCCCTGCTCGATCCGAGGAGCTTGCCGACGAACATCAAGCAGGTTTCCGGGTTCCCGACCATGCTGACCGAAACTCGATGGGTTCCGCCGCTCAGCTACCAGGCCGAGGCACCGTTTCTGGCCAGCGTTTACTCGGCGTTGACCGGCATCGACGGCTTCGTCTGGTTCTCGACCGGAGAGTCGGAATGGTCGATCGAAGACCGCGCCGACTGGAACGCGGCCTCGCGCAAGAAGTGGGAAATCGCCACGCCGATGGTGCTCGGGCAGTTTCCGGCCGCGGCGTTGATCTATCGACTCGGATACGTGACCGAAGGGGAGCCGGTCGTGGTTGAGCATCGCCCCCTCGACGACCTCTGGCAGCGTGAACCGCCGATCATTGCCGAGGATCCCAGCTACGACCCGAACCGCGACCTGGGCGACTCGGCCCGACGGGTCGAGCCAACCGGACCGGGAGCGGTCGATCCCCTCGCCTTCCTCGCGGGGCCGGTGGTCGTCTCGTACGATTCCGACCCGAGCCGGTCGGAAGTGGCCGACCTCGACGCCTTGATCGCTCGCGATCGGCAACGGGTGGGGAGCGTGACGGGGCAGGTGGTTCTCAACTTCGGCCAGGGGCTTTGCGGCCTGAATGCGCCGAAGGCCCAGGGAGTCGTTGGGTTTCTTGATCGGGTCGAGACGTTCTCACTTCGAGATGTGACCATCTCGTCGAAGAATCCGTATGGAGCCGTCCTCGCCGTCTCGCTCGATGGAGAACCGCTGGCGACGAGCCGATCGATTCTCGTCCAGATCGGGACCGAGGCGCTGCCGACTGGGTGGACGACCCACGAAACGACGTTCACCACCGATGGCGGCCGTCGCGAGGTCGAGGGGTTCGAGATTGTCGAAACCGGCCGGATGCCCTGGGCGATCACCCGGGCCGACGCCTCGATTCGCGTGCGAAACCCGGCGTTGACCTCGGCCGTTGTGCTCGATTCGAACGGGGTCCCCGTTCGGTCGCTCGACGTGACCACCGAAGACGGTGCCCTGGACGTTGCGTTGCCTCCCGATGCCCTTTATGTCGTTCTGCAGGCCGACTGAGTCTCCCGATCAACGCGTTTCCGAGGGCGTTCCCTCGACGGCGGGAAGACTGCCGAGCTTGACGCGAAGCTTGTCGATCAGGTCGGCCCTGGCATCGCGGGCGAACCGTTGCTCGATTTCGAGGCTGGGCTCACGCCCGATCTCCAGGCGACTGGATTCCATCGCGCTGAGTCCAGGAAGTGGGACTCGGGTTCTCGCCTCGAAATAGTCGCTCCAAAGGGTCTGGCCAGAGTGGTCAAGCTCCAGCTCGGTTCGAATCAAGGCGGTCTGGTGTGCGGATTGGAGATACGAGGCGCCGTATTGCTCGGTCAGCTGGGTTTGAAAGCGGAACGGAGCCTCGTTCCAGAGTTCCGCGAGCGATGAGTTTGGAGGGGCAACCACATAGCCGCGTCGGTGCAGCCCGTCCTGAATGACCTGGCGAAGGTCTGAGAGAAAGGTCTCCGCGGGTGGTCCGGTCGGTCCCGGGGTCAGGTCGATCGGTTCGATCCTGATGCCTCGCGTCTCCACAATCGCGGCCACAAAGCTCCGGAGGCGATCCCGAGCGGAGGCCATCGGGGAGGCCGGCGGAGGAGCAAGGTCCTTCGCCAACTGATCGGCAAACGCAAGCGCACTGGCCGGATTTCCAGAGGCGAGCGCGGCCTCGGCCTGGGTCAATTGCCGGCTGGTCCATCGCTGGGCGGCCTCGGAAACGGCCAGTTCCGATCGGCTGTTCAGAGGGCTCAGGGCCGGGTCGGAGTTCACCCGATCGGCCACCGCTCGGGCCTGGTTCAGGGCCTCCCGAGGCGGTTGATTGGCCAGGGACTCCAGTTGAGCCGAGACATCGGCGCGTGCCAGTTCATCACGACGAAGGGCCAGGCGATCGAGGCCGCCCGGCGGGTCGATGGCAGACTGACGGGCCAAGGTGAGCGCCGCGTCGGCGGCGAGGAAGGCGGTTGAGCGATCCCCGGCCTGCTCGGCCTGCTCCATCTCCGCGACAGCCTGAGCGATGGCCTCGGCCCGATCGGCTCGAAGGGATGCTTGCCACCACCGCCAGGCGAGGACCGGAACCAGCACGGCAACCACGAGGCCGAAGGCCAGCGGCCCCCACCGCCGCCATCGCGATCGCTTCGAACGCCGCCGTCCGACGTGCCTGGGGAAGAACGGGACTTCGACCAGAGTTCCACAACCCCGACAACGAACCTGACGCCCGGAAGAGCGCGTCTTCAGCCGGAGCTTCCGGCCACATTCGGGGCAACCGAACGCCACTGACGTCCCCATCCGCGCCCCCGTCGATCCGAGTCCAGCTCGTTCGTGATCACAGTTCAAGGATGCGACGGAGCGGGCAGCACCTCCTCATATTCCTCGCTCGACGAGGTCAAACGCCGGCGGGGTTCTCTCTGATGCACCGGCACGAGGGTCAAGAGGAATCAGTCGAGTCGATGTTGCACAGCGTTGCTCCCGATTCATCTTACGTCGCGAGGAGGGAATCGGGGAACGCCTCTCCGCATTGCGAACCGAGATCAGCGGATACCCGCGGTGCATTGCTCAATCAGCCAGGAATCGACATCGGAGAGCATCGGGGGGGTGATGGTTCGAGCCGCGTTGTAGACCCGAGAGGTGATGGGAAGGCCGGCGTTGCGCAGGAGCCGGTCGTCCTTGATCGCATCCTGAATCGGCGCTCGGGCGTTCCAGAGTCCATGCAGGGAGAGGATCGGGAGCGAGCGACAGGCTTCCCAGCGAGCAAGAGGGCGGAACCCTCGGGGGATCCAGCCATTCAAGGCGACCACACCCGCGAATCGCTCGGGGTGCGTCAAGCCGAGGCGAAAGGCGACGGCTGCCCCCTCGCCGCTGCCGACCAGAAAGATTCGTTCGGAATGCACGTGCAAGGCCCGCATGGTGCGGCAGACGGCGGCAAAGAGGGTATCTTCAATGGAGTCGAAGGAGTCGGCCGCGCCGTGCGTCATGAAGCGATGGAGCATGGCGTCCGGCTCGATCTCCTCCCAGTGCGGGCCGGGCCTGCGGCGTGGGTGCCGGAAGGAGGCTCCCCAGTCATAGCCGGCGACCTTTCCCGCGCGATGGACGGGATCGGGACCGCGAAGTCCCAGGCCCACATAATTTCGCCAGCTCATTGTCGGCATGGCGTCGACGAGCTGCTGTTCGTCGCCGCCCCGACCATGCAGGAGCACGAGCAAGGGATAGGCGTAGTTCGGCTCGTACCGGTGAGGGATGAAGGTCGCTTCGACCGACGTCTCCGCCCCGATCCCGGACGACCGTTCCATCGAGCCGGGCGTCCGGCGTTCCTGAAACATGGTGCGGGCTCCTCTCGGCAGGTGCAACTCGTCAGGGACACTCGACAGTCACGATCCGGAACGGTGAGTCGGGAGGCTCAACCTCCGTCCTGACCGGGCTCGACTGCGGGTCATCTCGTGGGTGTGCGACACTGGTGAAAGCATAGCCAGGAAATTGCCGTCCTTCAACATTTTACCCAGTTCATGATGCCGATTCGGGGGTATCATTCCGGCCGTTGGGAACGTACGCAATCTGCGGGATCGACGGAACTTAGGTAATGACGGGTCGACGCAAGTGATCGGAGGGGCGATCCCAGGCGAGGGACCGCCCCGAGAGGTTGCGAGATCAGGCCTGATGGTGCGGGGTTCCGCCGGGGTGTCTGGGGGGGAAGGCGGGCAGAACGGGACGGCGGGGCGGCAGGTTTTGGCGCCGTTGTTCCATTTGCTGGCGGAACGCCTGGAGGCGGTTTCGGAATTCCTGGATCCGCTGCT